>CAXUCM010000108.1:0-9554 GCA_964249315.1 uncultured Acetobacteraceae bacterium
TTGTTTTGGCGAGCATCTTTATCCAATCAGATGATTCCATCTGATCGGATGATGCGCTAATTCCATTCTTTACCCGCGGACCCGGCTCGTGGTAATTTGATGCGATACTAAAACAATTGGATCGGCGCGCTGATGGGCGGGATGCCCGGCGACCGGTCGTGCCGCCGCCGATCCGGCGCATGTGCGGCTTCTTCTTACACAACGACACGGAGAGATACCCTGATGTGGAACCCACATCCGCGTTCGGCGCTGCGCGCGCTGGCGTCGGCGCTTGCCATGTTCGTGCTGCTGCACCAGGTGGTGCGGGCGCAGCCGGTGTT
This sequence comes from uncultured Acetobacteraceae bacterium, assembly GCA_964249315.1. Lineage (GTDB taxonomy): Bacteria > Pseudomonadota > Alphaproteobacteria > Acetobacterales > Acetobacteraceae > Lichenicoccus. The sequence continues at coordinate 321 of CAXUCM010000108.1, forward strand.
CACCAAGAACGGCGCCGGCACCTTCAGCACCATCAACACGCCGCTGCTGGTCAACGACGCGGCCGGGGCGTTCCTGACCCAGGGCACGGTCTCCTGCCAGGCGCCGCAGACCGGGCAGCTGACCAGCCCGTCCGGCGTGTGCATGCAGTACACGCCGAGCGTCCCCTTCATCGGGGGCGCCGCGGCGATCTTCGGGCTGAAGGGGGCGCTGGCCGACTATGTCAGTCCGCCGCTGACCACCCGGGTCGACACGCCGGTCGGCAGCACGGTGATCACGGTGCTGAACAATGCCGCGACCGGCAACATCAGCCGCACCTCCAGCGTCAACGGCGTCGCCACGCTGAGCGCGCTGAACACGTCCGTGTCCGGCGCGTTGCCGACGGGCGAGACGATCACCTCGGTCAGCGTCGGCGCGCAGAACACCACGCTGCAGCTCTCGAGCCCGACGCTTGCCGACCTGCCGCCCGGCTCGACGCTCAGCTTCACCACCAATACCGGTGCGCAGCAATTCAGCAGCCTCGCCGCCTCGACCGATCTGACCGCGCATCAGGCGAGCGGCGGCCAGGCCTGGGCGGCCAACTTCGTGGTCCAGGCCGAGCCCGGTTCCAGCGGCCTGATCCACGGCCTCGAGATCGACTCGTCGAACTTCTCCGCCAATATCGGCGGCTTCGGCGTCTGGCTGGGCAATAACGGCAGCCAGAACATGAATGCCGGCTTCTATGTCGGCCCCGGCGTCAACAACAAGGGCTGGCTCTACGGCCTGCAGAGCGTCAGCGCCGTCAACGACGACGTGCTGTCGACCTCCTCGGCCAACGTCTTCACCGGCGACCAGGGCACCCACAGCGTCGGCAGCTACTACCAGGGCAGCTACAGCACCGCGATCCTGCAGGCGATCAATCCGAAGGGCACCACGCCCAGCACCAAGGCGCTGTTCACCATCACGCCGCTGGGCGGCATCGTCGACAGCTCGCCGGTGCCGATAGGGGCGGCCAGCGGCGGCATCGAAGTGGCGACTCAGGGCGCCACCGGCATGATCCTGGTGTGCAGCGGCACCCTGGCCTCGCTTACCGTCACCCTGCCGCCGAACGCGCTGCCGAAGCAGACCTTTCACATCGCCTCGGAGTGCAACATCACCTCTCTGACGCTGGGAACGCAGCCGCCCGGAGGCACGGTCCTGGGGGCCGCCACGTCGATCACGCCGTCCACGCCGATGACCTTCGTGTTCGACAACGACCGGCTGCTCTGGCTGCGCTGGTAGGACCTGGCGCTGCCGCCGTGATGGCGGCAGCCCGTGCTTGCTGCTGGGGCCGATGTGGTATGCTCAGCCCCGGCACCGGGGACGGAGTGCAGCGTGTTCGCCTTCAAAGACCTGGTGCCGGATCCCGTGTTCGAGCGCGACGGTCGGCTCCACGTCCGCGTCTCGGACCGGAGCACGGTGCCGCTGCAGCATGCCGACCGGGCGCCGGTCACCCGTTTCAGCGGCGAGTGGAAGCCGACCTCGCTCCATACCGGGCTGGGCTGTCTGTATTTCCTGACGCTCGAGCAGGCTGGCGCCAAGGTGAGCTGGATCCTCTCGCCCGACGGCAGGCGGCTGGGCGACAAGCTCGCCGACCTGCCTGCGTCCCAGCAGCAGCTGCTTCGCGACGCGGCAGCCGCGCGTGGGCTGGGCAGCGCGGAGGGGCTGATCGGCAACGCGATCCACTTCATCGATCCTGCCCTGCTGCGCGAGATCCTGGCCGCGGTCGGCCCTTCCGGCCACGGGCGCGACATGACCGTCTTGCCGGCGGCGCAGACGGCGCTGACCATGCTGTCGGCGCCGCATCGGCTGCAGACGCACCTGCACTACGTCGCCGGTTCGACGTCGCTGCGCCTGGGCGAAGGCTGGTCGACGGCGCCGGAGGCGCCCGCGCGCGCGGTCGGCCGGCTCAGCCTTGCGCAGGGTGCCGCGATGCCGGCGGCGTCGCGCTACCTGCTGGGCCTGACGCTGACGCCGATGGCAGCATCGGGCGGCCGGTCGACGGAGATCGGGATCGCCGTCAACGACCGCGCGCTGGCCGACCTGCGGCTGGATCCGCACTGGCAGGAGGAAGGTGCGGAGTTTGCGTTCTGGCTGCCGCCCGAGACGGTCGCGGAGCGGCCGTTCGAGATCGCCTTTCGTCACGATCAGGACTTCCTGCTGACCTCGCTGCAGGTACAGTGCGGTGGCGAGGGTGGCGAGCGCGGGCTGGATCCGCGCGAGGTCATGCAGCGCTTCGAGAATCTCGGCGACAATTGCGAGTTCGGCCTGGTGCAGCGGCATTTCGGTGCCGAGCCGGTCGGATTGCTGCGTTTTGCCGGGCTGCGCAATCCGCGTCGGCTGATCCGCTTCCTCGAGGATGATTTCGGCAGCTTCGGTGAACCCGGCTCGCTCGATGCGGTGCTCATCGGCGGTGAATACTGGATCATCGACCGGACCTACGGCATCGCCTACCATACATTCAGGTATCCGAACGAGATCGACGCGGCCTCGGTGATCCGCGAGAACGAGGTCAAGGCGATGTACCTCAAGCGCAAGTTCCGCGAGGATCTCGAGGATGGCGAGAAGATCCTCGTCTACAAGCGGGTGGTGACGCGGAACCCGCACGAGCTGCTGGCGCTGCACGCTGCGCTGAACCGCTTCGGCACGGTGAACCGGCTGTTCTGGGTGACCCAGGCCGACACCGACCATGCGGCAGGCGAGGTGGAATGGGTCGGAGATCGTCTGCTCAAGGGCTATGTCGGCCGCATCTCGCTCGAAGACGCGCGTGATTTCGATGCCGACACATGGCTGAGGCTGTGCCGCAACGCGTTGACGGCGTTCGCGGGGCTATCGCCCGCCTGATGCTCCGAGGATGTGGGTCCATCGCCGAAGATCAAGGGTGTGGGGCTCCGCCCCACAACCCGCCGGGGGCAAGCGCCCCCGGACCCGCATCACATCCGCAAGCCATGAGAACCAAACTATCAAGACGAATGGATTCTCAAGGCTACGCCTCGACCGGGTCCAGGGCAGCGCCCTGGCCTTCGATGATCTACGCTCAAAGGCGATTCGGCCGGCTCAGCGCTGCCGTCGCAGCATCATCGCCAGCGCCCGTTCGGTGGTGCGTCCGTGCGGCGGCGCGAGCCAGGTGAAGCCGTTGAGGCGGCCGGGCCGGTAGACCGAGCGCTGGTGCGAGAAGCGCAGGAACCCGGCATGACCGTGATACAGGCCGGTGCCGCTGGCACCGAGGCCGCCGAACGGCAGCGCCGGCATGCCGGCATGCAGCAGCGTGCCGTTCAGGGTGACGCCGCCGGACCGGGTGCGCGACAGCAGACGCTGCTGCAGCGCCGGATCGCCGCTATAGCCATACAGCGAGAGCGGCGTCGGCCGCGCATTGACGAAGTCGATCGCCGCGTCGAGCGAGTCGTAGCCGAGCACCGGCAGTATCGGGCCGAAGATCTCCTCGTGCAGCACGCGCGCGGCCGGGTCGGGTTCGCACAGGATCGTCGGCGGCAGCTTGCGGGCGTCGTGCAGCCGTTCCTGCTGATCGGCGCGGTCCTCCGGGTGACGCAGCACCATCGCCGAGCCGGGTACTGCGTCGGCGATCAGGGCGAGCAGGCGTTGATGGTGCGCCGGCGTGATCACGCCGGTATAATCCGGATTGTCCGCGAGCGCCGGATACAGCCGCGCCGCCGCTTCGGCCATCGCCTCGGCGGTGCGTACCAGATGCCGACGCGGCGTCAGCACGTAGTCGGGCGCCAGGCAGGTCTGTCCGGCGTTGAAGAACTTGCCGACGGCGAGGCTGTGCGCGGTGCGTGCGAGCGCTGCCGGCTCGCGGACGGCATCCTCGCACAGGATCGCGGGCGACTTGCCGCCGAGCTCGAGCGTCACCGGCACCAGCCCGTCGGCGGCCGCCCGCATGACGTGGCGTCCGACCTCGGTCGAGCCGGTGAACAGCAGATGGTCGAACGGCAGGCCGCAGAAGGCGCGGCCGATCTCGGCGTCGCCGGTGACGACGCAGACCTGATCGGGCGCGAACTGCCGTGACAGCATCTGCTCGAGCCGGGCGGCGCAGTGCGGCGCGTGTTCGGACGGCTTCAGCATGACCCGGTTGCCGGCGGCGAGCGCGTCCACCAGCGGCATCAGCGACAGCAGGATCGGGTAGTTCCAGGGCGAGACGATGCCGACGCAGCCGAGCGGCTGCACCAGGGTCCAGGCCTGTCCGGGCCAGAACCGCGCACCGACGGGATGGCGCCGCGGCCGCATCCAGCGCGGCAATCGCGCCCACGCATGGCCGATCGCGTCGAGCACCGGCAGGATCTCGGCCAGGATCGTCTCCGGCCGGGCGCGCGTGCCGAAATCCGCCTGCACCGCGCGCTGCAGCGCCTCGGTCTCGCCGCGCAACAGGGCGCCGAGCCGCGCGAGCGTGTCCCGCCTCGTTTGCAGGGACGGCTCGGGATCGAGCGACGCAGCCTGCCGTTGTGCCGCGAGACGCGGTCGCAGGCTGTCGTTCATGCGGGCGATCTCATCGTGGCGAGTTTAGGACCGCCGATTTGCCGACGTCGAATTTTGCCGTAGCCTGTCCGGCAGACAGCGCCGGGGCATCGTCTCATGAGCCTTGAATCGGACCTCGTCGTCGATCGGCTCCGCCTGAAACGACGTCTGGCTTTCTGGCGCGTGCTGGCGCTGCTGGTCTTCGTGGCGGCGGTGCTGCTGGCAGGCGTCGGGCGGCTGCATGTCGCCGCGGTGCCGCATTTGGCCCGCCTGAAGGTGGATGGCATCATCGCCGACGACCAGGCGCGGCTCGACCTGATCGAGGCGGCACGCAAGGATCCGCTGGTCCGTGGCATGATCCTGTCTATCGACAGTCCCGGCGGCTCGGTTGCCGGCGGCGAGGCGCTGCACGACGCGATCGGCCGCTTCGCCGCCAGCAAGCCGGTGGTGGCGGTGATGGGCGGCGTCGCCGCCTCGGCCGGCTACATGATCGCGGTGCCGGCGGCGCGGATCTTCGCCACCAATGCCACCCTGACCGGCTCGATCGGGGTGATCCTGCAATCGCCCGACATCTCGGGCCTGCTCGGCAAGGTCGGGATCGGGGTCGACGAGCTGGTCTCCGGACCGCTGAAAGGCCAGCCCAGCGTGGTCAAGCCGCTCTCTCCCGAGGGTCGTGCCATGCTGCAAGGGGTGGTGATGGACCTGTACGGCCAGTTCGTCGACATGGTCGCGAGCGGCCGCAAGCTCGACCGCGGGCGCGTGCTGAGCCTCGCCGACGGGCGTCCCTATACCGGCCATCAGGCGATCGGCCTTGGGCTGGTCGACCAGATCGGCAACGAGCGGGACGCGCGGGCGTGGCTCGCGCAGAGCCGGCACATCCCCGTGACGATGCCGGCACGCGAGCTCAAGCCGGCGCCCCCCGGTCCGTGGTGGCGCCGGCAGATGGGCGGCGCGATGCAGGGCCTGCTCGTCGATGCGGCGATCGCCGGGCTGGATCGGCTGGTTTCCCCTTCCTCCGTGAAAACCCTTATTCCGCAAGGGCTTGTCCTTGACGAGCCGATGGCGCTCTGGCAACCTTGAACCCCTGTTCGGGGGGGCAGGATGACCAAGTCGGAGTTGATTGCGGAGCTTGCTTCGGCAAATCCGCACCTGCTGAGCCGCGACGTCGAGCTGATCGTCTCGACGGTGTTCGACGAGATCACGCAGGCCCTGTCGCGCGGTGCGCGCGTGGAGTTGCGCGGCTTCGGCGCCTTCACCGTCAAGCAGCGCGATGCGCGCACCGGACGCAATCCGCGCACCGGCGAAGCCGTCGCGGTCGACCAGAAGATGGTCCCGTTCTTCAAGGCCGGAAAGGAGCTGCGCGAGCGGGTGAACCAGCGCCCGTCGGCACGTCGCGGCTGACGCTCGTGCCGTCGTGACCGATCCGTTCTTGTTTTGTTCTAGGATCTGCGATAGCGTGGCGCCCTGAAGAGGAGTCCGAGCCGATGCGCGGGATCATACGGGTCTGTTCCGGCTTGCTGGTGATCGTCGCCGGTCTGACCACATCCGGCGCTCCGGCCGTCGCGCGTGATCGTCTGCTGCGCTGCGCGACGTCGCCGGCATCGCTGCTGCCGCTGCATGCCTCGCCGCGTTCCCGCCCGCATCCGCTCTATGCCCCGGTGCGCAGCGCGATGTTCTTCTCGCAGGAAGGTTCCATCTGCCGCTGGACGACGCCGAGACTTCGTCACGGCTGAGGCGGCGGCCTTGCGGGATCGGGTCGCTTCGCCGAAATAGCGTGCCGGGACGATCTGCCAGCGTCGATGCCGGAGCATCAGCCATGTTCAAGAGGTCAGTCGGTTCGCAGCCCGGGCCGCAAACCAAGCCGTCGGCCGCCAGGCCGGTCAGTGCCGCATCCGTCGTCCGGCCGTTGCCCCCCGGGCAGCAGGCCTATGAGGCGCGGCGCGCCGCCAAGGCCGGGGTCAGCCTGGAACGCTGGATGGCGGACAAGCAGAAGCGCGTCCAGGCCGAACAAGAGGCCGAGCGTCGCGCCCGCGCCAGGGACCGGCTCAAGGAGCAGTCCGGCAAGCCCGGCCTGCTGAAGCGCCTGCTCGATCGGGCACACAAGCCGCTCTGACCTCGCCGCCATCCCGGCAGGAGGGCATGGCGGGACCGCATGGCTGCCGGCTCGCGGTGCATGCGGACTGGAGCACGCATGCCGCCAAGCGCTGGATGAACTGCGCCGTCTGGGACGGTGGCGGCTGGCAGGCGCAAGCACCCGAGCCGGTCGGCGAAGTCGGCTCGCTGCTCGCGCGGCTGCGCGCACGCAGCTTCGGCGGCGGAGTCGCCTTCGGCATCGATTGTCCGCTCGGCCTGCCGCGCGCCTACGTGCAGCGTCATCCTGGCGCCGCGCCGGGATTTCGCGGCTTCGTCGCCGGCCTCGCCGAGCGGCCCGGATTGCTGCAGGTCTGCGAGAGCCTCGATCAGGTCGGTGCCGAGCGTCCGTTCTACCCGATGCGCGGCCTGCGCGGCATGAGCCGTGCCGCGCATGCCGCCGCCCTCGACCTCGCCGACGCCGCCGCGTTGTCGCGGCGCTGCGACCGCGCCACCGCGACCCGGGCCGCAGGCGCGCCGGTGTTTTGGACGCTGGGCGCCAACCAGTCCGGCAAGGCGGCGATCGCGGCCTGGCGCGACCTGGTGCTGCCGGCCCTGCGCGACGCGCCGGAGCGGCTGCATCTCTGGCCGTTCGACGGCGACGTGACGGCCTGGGGGTCGTGGCCGCGTCCGGCCGGGAGCGTTCTGCTGGCGGAGACCTATCCGGCGGAGGCGCTCGACCAGCTCGGCCTGCGCCTGGCGCATGCCGGCGGCCGCGGCAGCAAGCGCCGGCAGACGGATCGCGCGGCACTCGGCGCGGCACTCGAGGGCATCCTGCAATCGCTCGCGGCGACGCTGGCCGCACCGTTGCGGGCTGCCCTGCAGGAGGGTTTCGGCGCGGACGCTGCCGCCGAGGACCGCTTCGACAGCCTGCTCGGGCTGACCTGCGTGCTTTCGGTGCTGTCCGGGCGGCGTCCGGACCACCTGCCGCGGCAGGATCCGTGGATCTGCAGCTGGGAAGGCTGGGTGCTCGGCCTCGACGGGCAGGATCGAGCAAGTGGCATCACGGCCGCGTCATCGGTATGATGCGCCCGGATCGCCATGGTGGAGGGGCATAGGTGCTGGATTCCGACGAGACGAGCGCCACCGCCGTGCTGCCGACGATACGCGTGCCCACCGTCGTGCCGGTGATCCTCTCCGGCGGCTCCGGCAGCCGGCTCTGGCCGGTGTCGCGCGCCAGCTTTCCCAAGCAGCTCTGGCCGCTGATCTCCGAGCGCAGCCTGCTGCAGGAGACTGCCCTGCGCGGCGTCGGCGAGGGATTTGCGCCGCCGATCATCGTCTGCAACCACGAGCACCGCTTCCTGATCGCCGAGCAGCTGCGCGAGGCCGGCATCGAGAATGCGCGCATCGTGCTCGAGCCGGTCGGGCGCAACTCGGCGCCGGCGCTGGCCGCCGCAGCCCTGCTGGTCGCCGAGCAGGACCCGCAGGCGGTGCTGTGGATGATGGCGGCGGACGCGGCGATCACCAAGCCGGACGCGCTCTCCGAGGCCGTCACCGCGGCGGTCGGCGCGGCGCTGGCCGGCCGGCTGGTGACGTTCGGCATGAAGCCGGTACGTCCGGAGACCGGTTACGGCTATATCGAGGCCGGCGCGCCGCTGCCGGGGATGCCCGGCGTGCGATCGCTGGTCGGCTTCGTCGAGAAACCGGATCTCGAACGCGCCGTCGAGCTGGTCGCCTCGGGCCGGCATCTCTGGAACTCCGGCATGTACGTGTTCACCGCCGAGACGCTGCTGGAGGAGATGCAGCTCTACGCGCCGGCGGTGCTGGCGGCGGCGCGTCGTGCCGTCGAGGCGCGCACCAGCGACCTGCACTTCATCCGCCTCGACGGGGACGGCTTCCGGCAGGCGCCCGACATCAGCATCGACTACGCGGTCGCCGAGCACACCCACCGCGCCGCGGTGGTGCCGGCCGATCTCGGCTGGTCCGACGTCGGGAGCTGGGACGCGCTGTGGGACATCAGCGCCAAGGATGCCACCGGCAACCTCGCCATCGGCGACGTGTTCCTCGAACATGCCAGGAACTGCTACGTGCGCAGCGACGGCATCGTCACCGCCGTCACCGGGCTGCAGGACGCCATCGTCGTGGTCACCGAGGACGCGGTCATGGTGACGCATCGCGACCGCGCGCAGGACGTCAAGAAGGTGGTCGAGCGGTTGCGCGCCTGCGGGCGCCACGAGGCGGTCGCGCACAACCGGGTCTACCGGCCCTGGGGCTTCCAGGAATCGCTTACGCAGGGCGAGCGCTTCAAGGTCAACCGGGTGCTGATCTCGCCGGGCGGCAGGCTGTCGCTGCAGAAGCACTATCACCGGGCAGAGCACTGGGTGGTGGTGGCCGGCGTCGCCCTGGTGCTGCGCGACGGCGAGGAGGTGCTGGTGCGCGAGAACGAGAGCATCTACCTGCCGCTGGGCTGCGAGCATCGCGTCTGCAATCCCGGCCGGATCCCGCTGACGCTGATCGAGGTGCAGTCGGGGGCGTATCTCGAGGAGGATGACGTCATCCGGCTCGACGACGATTACGATCGGCTTTAAGGCCAGGGCTGTGCCCTGGCCCCGCTTAAGGCTCAGCCTTGAGAATCCGTTTTTGGTGTGGGGGGAAGTCGTGATTTTGTTTAGGGA
>CAXUCM010000109.1:0-7157 GCA_964249315.1 uncultured Acetobacteraceae bacterium
TCGCTGAACCGTTGGATATCGCCCGGGCGAGTACCGATAGCTTCCATCAGGTCCGCCATGCGGCCGGTCGCGTTGTCGAACACGGGGATCGAGCCGTCCCCCGCGACCAGCACGGCCGTCCAGCTCTGCGGCGCCCGCGGGCGGGGGGCGCCCCCCGCGGCGCGCCGGGCCGCCAGGCCAGCATCGTCGAGCACCGCGTTGATCGCGGCGGCCAGCGCGGAGGGGTTCTCCAGCGGCGCCAGGATGCCGTCGGTGCCGCTGGCGATCAGCTCGACCGGGCCCTGCGACGAGGCCGCGACCACAGGCAGCCGCGCCGAGAAGGCCTCGATAATGACGTTGCCGAGCGGCTCGTGCCGGGACGGACAGACCAGCAGGTCGGCGGCGGCGAACAGGGCGGTGCTGTCGCCGCACCAGCCCGGCATGCGTATGCGCGCGGCGACCCCCTGGCTCGCGGCCAGCGCCTCGAGGCCGGCGCGCTCGGGCCCCTCGCCCGCGATCAGCAGCATCGCGTCCGGCACCTGGACCATCGCCCGGATCAGGATATCGAACGCCTTGTTGCGGTGCAGGCGTCCGAGTGCCAGCACCAGCCGCATGCCCGGCGGCAGCCAGTCGGGCCGATGCCGGGGTGCGGCGCCGTGATCGTCGGAGAAGTTCGGCAGCAGATGTACCCGCCCGTCCGGCCAGCCCTGGGCGCGCACCCAGTCGACGATGCCGCGCGTGTTGCCGATCAGGTGGTCGCAATGGCGGTAGCTCGCGAGGTCGTAGAAGCCGCCGAGCCGTCCGGCCAGCACCCAGTCGCCGCGCGGGGTCAGGCGTGCCGCGCGGCTCATCCAGGCGATCGTCACGCGCGGCGCGAAGCCGCGCAGCGCGCGGCCGAGGCGCGGGCCCGTGAGCAGGTCGAGCCGGCCGCCGAAGCGCAGCTGGACCGGGGACAGTCCGGCCCGGCGCAGCCGTTCGGCGCGCGCGTCCTGGCGCCGGATCACCGCAAGCACCGGATCGCCTTCCTGGTGCTGAGCTGCGGTCAGCCGTTCGTAGAACAGCTCGGCGCCGCCTGCGGCCGCACCGGCCATGACATGGGCGACCTTCAGCACGCGACCAGCTTGCGCGAACGCTCGAGCAGCGACAAGGCGGCGGCCAGCACCGCCTCGCTCGACAATCCGGCGATCGGCGCCGATCCCGGCCTGCCCGGAGCGATGACCGTCGCGGTGCAACGGCCCAGCGGCGCGTACTCGTCGACCCGGCTCGGGCCGAACAGGCCGAGCGTCGGCGTTCCGGCCGCGGCGGCGAGGTGCATCAGCCCGGAATCGTTGCCGACGAACAGGGCGCAGCGGCCGAGGCAGGCGGCCGCCTCGGGCAGCGACAGCCGGCCGCAGAGATCGACCGCGCCCGGCAGCGCTGCCAGCACGGGCTCCGCCATCGCCCGCTCGGCCGGCCCCGGCCCGGCCAGGATCACCGGCACCGCGTCCGGCACTCTCTCCGCGAGCTGACGGAACAGCCGCACGAAGCCCGGCGCCGGCCAGACCTTGCCCGACCAGTTCGCGGTCGGCCCCAGGCCGATCAGGGTGCGGCCGGCCGGCAGCAGGCGGTCGGCGACGATGCGATCGGCCGGCGCGGTCCACACCGCCGGCAGCGGCGGCGGATCCAGCCCCAGCACGCGACCGAGATGGACGCTGCGATGTCCCGGCCGTCGTCCGCCGCGCATGATCGCGCGTCGCCGCGCCGGCAGCAGCCAGGTGACCGCCGAGCCGCGCAGATCGATCGCGAGGTCCCAGCGGGTCGAGACGCATTGCCGCCATAGCAGCCACCAGTGCCGGTCGGCGCGACGCTTCTCGACCACCAGCGTGCGCTCGAGTCCCGGCAGCCGATCGAACAAGTCCGCGGCCACCGGCCCGCAAGCGATCGTAAAGCGGGCTGCTGGATGTTTCCGCCGGAGATGCTCGAGCAACCCCGTAGACAGCACCGCGTCCCCAAGCCGCGTCGCGGTGATGAAGAGGACCCGCATGGATCGGGGTCTGGGGCCTGAGGGCCCAGCGGGTCAAGGGCGGAGCCCTTGAGCAGCTTCCGCGAACGGCCCAAGTTCATGTGATGCTGAAGCTCGCCCACCTCCCCGACCGGGCCGTCATCGCCGTGAACGGCGCGGACCGCGTCTCCTTCCTGCAGGGCCTGGTCTCCAACGACATCGCCCTGGTCGCCCCCGATCAAGCCGTGTGGGCGGCGCTGCTGACCCCGCAGGGACGATGGCTCGCGGACTTCTTCGTGCTGCAAGACCGGGATCGGCTGCTGCTCGACTGCGAGCGGGAGCATGCGCCGATGCTGGTCACCCGCCTGTCACGGTTCCGCCTGCGCGCCCGCGTCGAGCTGGAGGCGACCGCGCTGCACGTGCACGTCGCCTGGGAAGGCGAGCCGCACGAGGCCGACACGCTGACGGTGCCCGACCCGAGGCTGCCCGAGGCGGGCTGGCGGGTGATCGCTTCCAGTCCGCGGGACTGGGAGGCCGACGCCGCCGACTGGGACCGGCACCGGCTGCTGCTCGGCCTGCCCGACGGCTCGCGCGACTGCGAGAGCGAGAAGACCCTTCTGCTGGAGGCCGGCTTCGACGAGCTCGGCGGCATCTCCTGGACCAAGGGCTGCTACATGGGCCAGGAGCTGACCGCGCGCACCCGCTATCGCGGCCTGCTGAAGCGCCGGCTGGTGCCGGTGACGTCCGAGGCGGCGCTGCCGGCGCCCGGAACGGCGTTGATGCATGAGGGGACGGAGGTCGGCACGATGCGCTCCTCGCGGGACGCATACGGCATCGCGCTGCTGCGGCTGGAGCACCTGCACAGCCCGCTGCACGCCGACGGGCACGCGCTGCAGGCACGCGTGCCGCCCTGGATGCGGCTGCCCGGATGAGCATCCTCGACCAGGTCGCGTTCGGCGCCGAGGGGCTGGTGGCGGCGGTGGCGCAGCAGCACGACACCGGCGAGGTGCTGATGCTGGCCTGGATGAACCGGGAGGCGCTGGCGGAGACGCTGCGCACCGGCCAGGCCTGCTACTGGAGCCGCGGCCGCCACCGGCTGTGGCGCAAGGGCGAGAGCTCCGGCCAGACCCAGCGCGTGGTCTCGGTCCGGCTCGATTGCGACCGCGACGCGGTGCTGCTGCTGGTCGACCAGCACGGCGTCGCCTGCCATACCGGTCGACGCAGCTGCTTCTTCCTGGAGGCGACGGCGGATCGCCTGACCGAACTCGCGCAGCCCCTGGTGTCGCCGGAACGGCTCTACGGCCCCCTCTGAGCGATGGAGCCGCTGATCTTCCTGGTCGCCGGCGAGGCCAGCGGCGACGTGCTCGGCGCGCGCCTGATCGAGGCGCTCGGCCGGCTGCGGCCGGGCCTGCGCTTCGCCGGCATCGGCGGCGCCCGCATGGCCGAGCACGGCCTGGTCAGCCTGTTCCCGATGCACGAGCTGGCGGTGATGGGACTGCTGGAGGTGCTGCCGCGGCTGCGCGCGCTGTCGCGACGGCTGGAGCAGACCGCCGCCGCGATCGCCCGCATCCGGCCCGCTTTGGTGGTGACGATCGACAGTCCCGGCTTCACCCTGCGCCTGCTGCGACGCATCGCACCGCTCGGCATCCCGCGGGTGCACTACGTCGCACCCCAGGTCTGGGCCTGGCGCGAGCATCGCGTGCGCGAGTTTCCCGGACTTTGGGAGCGTCTGCTCTGCCTGCTGCCGTTCGAGGCGGCGTTCTTCGCCCGGCACGGGCTGGAGGCGCGCTTCACCGGCCATCCGGTGCTGCAGTCCGGCGCCGACGCCGGCGACGCCGGGGGGTTCCGGGCGCGGCACGGCATTGCCGACGACGCCCCCGTGGTGATGCTGATGCCGGGCAGCCGGCGCAGCGAGGTGCGTCGGCTGCTGCCGGTGTTCGGACGCACGCTGCGACTGCTGGCGCGGCGGCTGCCCGGCCTGGTGCCGGTGGTCGCCGCCTCGCCGGTGGTGGCGGAGACCGTGCAGCGCGCGGCGCGCGCCTGGCCGATGCGGCCGATCCTGGTCACCGCGACGCAGGACAAGCACGACGCCTTCGCGGCGAGCGGCGCCGCCCTGACCAAGTCCGGCACCTCGACGCTGGAACTCGCACTGGCCGGCGTGCCGATGGCGGTGACGTATCGGGTCAACCCGGTGACCGCGGCGATCGCGCGCCGCCTGATCCGGGTGCCGCACGTGGCGATGGTCAACCTGCTGGCGCAACGGACCCTGGTGCCCGAACTGCTGCAGCAGGCGTGCCGCGCCGACCGGCTCGCCGACACCGTGCAGCGCCTGCTCTGCGACGCCGACGCCGCCGGGGCGCAGCGGCAGGGCTTCGTCCAGGTCCTCGCATCGCTGCACGCGCCCCAAGGCACGCCGGCCGAGGCTGCGGCTCGGGAGGTTCTGGCTCTGCTCGACGAAAGCAACGTCAGGGCTCTGCCCTGAACCCGTCCTGCGCAGCACGCCGACGCGTGACGGGGCCTCGGGCCCTAGACCCCCTATGCAGCCACATCTCGTAAAACGATACGAACAAACGTTTTTGGAAGTTTTCGTCAATTTTAAGTGGAGCAAATCGAGCCCTCCTCGCACAGCGGTAGCGGCCTCGGCGGCGTGCCGGGCCCTCCCTGTCATGGATCGAGGATGGTGCGATGCTGCGTTCGAACCCGGCTTCCCTTGCCTCCCGCCAACCGCTCGCCGTCCTGTTCTGGGACATCTCGGGCTCCTGCGCGCTGCTCGCGGCGCACCCGCTGGAGACGTATTGCGAGCTGGTGCGGAGCTGCCAGCAGGCGGCGGCTCGCGTCGTCGCCGCGCATGGCGGCTTCGTCGCCCGCACCATGGGCGACGGTATGCTGGCCTATTTCGGCTTCCCGCGCGAGCGCCATGACGACCAGGAGCGCGCCGTCCGCGCCGGCCTGGCGCTGCCGCTGAGCTGGACCCGGGACGGGGTCACGATCCGCTCGCGAGCGGCGATCGCCTCCGGGCCGGTCATCGTCGGCGCCGCCATCGGCAGCAAGGCGGCACGCGAGTTCCCGGCCTTCGGCGAAGCCCCCAACCTGGCCGCGCGCCTGCTCCGGGTCACGCCCGAACACGAGGTCACGGTGGACGAGGCGACCCGCGCGGCACTCGGCGAGCGCTTCGCCTTCGAAGCCCGCGACGGCCTGTCGCTCGAAGGGCTGCCGCACGTGCGACGGGCGTGGCGCGTCTCGTCGGTCGCCGGAGCCGCATGGCCGGCGGCCGCGAACGCCCGCGCGCCTCGTTGGCAGCGCGCCGTCACCGCGATCCGCCGGCAGGCCTGAGATGCAGGCCCCGCAACCGGCGTCCGCCAGCGTGCAGCAGGCGGGCATCGACCGGCGCATGCGCACGCGCCTGCTCGCCCATAGCGCCATGTTCCCGGCCCTGCCCGGCGAGGCGCTCGACGCCCTCGCCGCGGCGATGACGGAGCAGGCGCTCGCCCCGGGCACGACCATCTTCCGGCAGGACGATGCCGGCACCACGCTGTTCGCCGTGCTGGCCGGTCAGGTGCGCATCGTCACCGTCGCCGACGACGGGCGCGAGCGCGTGCTGCGCCAGGTCGGACCCGGCGAGATGTTCGGCGAGATCGCCGCCCTCGACGGCCGTGGCCGCAGCGCCGATGCGATCGCGGCGACGCGATGCCGGCTGCTGCTGCTGGAACGCCGCCGCCTGCTGACGCTGATCGCGCAGCATCCGGGCCTCGCCACCAGCCTGCTGGCGGTGCTGTGCGAGCGGCTGCGCGCGACCAGCGCGCAGGTCGAGGGCCTCTGGTTCCAGAGCCTGTCGCAGCGCCTGGCGGCGACCCTGCTCGAGCTGCGCCGACGCCGCCTCGGGTCGGCGATCGACATCACCCAGAGCGAGCTGGCCCAGCTCACCGGCGTGACCCGCGAATCGGTCAACAAGAAGCTGCGCGCCTGGCAGGCGGCGGAACTGGTAACGCTGCGACCCGGACGCATCGTCGTCCCGGACGAACGCCGGCTGCGACGCCTCGTCGAGACCCACTGCTACGATCCCCAGAGCGTCCCCCTGCGGGCGTGACGAACCGACGATCGAAATCGGAGCAGATGGATCCTCAAGGCTGAGCCTTGAGCGGGTCCAGGGCAGAGCCCTGGCCTTGATGAGTCTCGTCCCGGCGAGGCGGCAGCAGCAGCGCCGGCGCCTCGAGGCCGTGGCGCGCGCGCGAGACGCGCTCGAGATTGTCGCGCACGATCGGATGGTCCTCGATCAGGCGGGTCATGGCGCGAGCGCCGATCACCAGCAGGTGACAGAACCGCAGCGCCCGCACGGTCGCCGGCATCGGCCGGCCGGAGAGCATCTCCTCGGCGCCGATCACGTCGCCCTGCACGTGGCGGACATCGTGCTCGGCGATGTGCGACTCGAGCAGGCCGGCGCTGATGAAATACACCAGGCGCACGCGGGCGCCGCGCCGATACAGCACCTCGCCCGGCGCGATGAACCGGATCGACAGCAGCATCGCCAGGTCGTGCACCGCCGCCTCCGACACGCCGCGCAGTGCGGGGATGCTGCGCAACCGCGCCTCGATCCCGCTCTTGAGGTTGAAGCGCAGCCGGCGGTCGAGACGGCGCCGCCTGGTCTCGACGTCCCGATGCAGCTCGCGATGCAGCTCCTCGCTGATCAGCGACTCGCCGAGCAGCTTGTCGTGCTCCTCGCCCTCCAGCCGCAACGATACCTGGCGCAGCACCCGGCTCTCCAGCGCCTCGGCGTAGCCGTGATAGTGCAGCCGCATGGTGTCGATGGCATCCTCGAGCAGGCCGCGGCGGCGCTCGAGCACCTCGGCGACGATGTCGGCGATGCGCAGGCCCAGAGTCGGCTCGATCCGCCGACGCATGAAGCGGGTCAGCGCCAGCGAGACCAGATGCTGGATCAGCAGCCGCTCGAAGCGCTCCATCATGCAGTACATCAGCGGCGCATCCAGACGCAGCCGACGGTGCACCCATTGCGCCAGCAGGAAGCCGGGCGACGGACGCAGCAGGCGTCGCACCGCGCGGACGTAGCCGAAGCGGCCTTCCAGCCGCGCCCCGTCGATCATCGCGTCGGCGGCACGCAGCAGCGTCTCCATCACCCCGCGCGACAGGCCGCGGATGCGGAACAGGTCGAGCAGCACCGACCGTTCCTGGTTGGCGATGG
>CAXUCM010000109.1:7167-9543 GCA_964249315.1 uncultured Acetobacteraceae bacterium
GACCAGGCCGACGCCCGTGCCGAGCACGTAGGAGCGGATCCGGAACAGGTCGAGCAGGATGGAGCGCTCGTGGTTGGCGATGGTGATCAGCGCCAGCGTCACCCGCTGCCGGTCGCCGATCGCGGTGTCGAAATCGTTGGCCTCGCGTTCCTCCTCGATGCGCCGTTCGAGCCGCTCCAGCACGGTCCGGGTGGCGCGCGCGGAAAAGCCGAACTCCCCGGCCAGGCGCCGGGTGCGATCGCGCACCTCGCCGAGACCAATGCCGAGCACCTGATGGCGCAGCGCCTCGTCGATCGGCGACAGCCGGTCGAGCCCGAGGAACACCACCAGCCAGCGCAGCGTGGTGCCGTTGAGCAGCAGCGTGATCAGCACGAAGCCGGTCGCGAGCACGCCGACGAAGTGCCCGACCCGCGTCGGCACGGCCGGGTTCTCGGTGACCGCCAGCGCCAGCGCCAGGGTGATCGCGCCGCGCAGGCCGCCCCAGACCATGGTCACCTTGAAGCCGAGCGGCACCGGCGGCGACACCCGCACGAGCGACAGCAGCGGCAGCATGCCGAACACCACCGCGGCGCGCGCGACCAGGCCGGCGCCGAGGGCGATGGCGATCAGCACGCAATCCCAGCGTGTCAGCCCGACCAGCAGCCGCGGCACCAGCATCGAGGCCAGCACGAACACCAGCGAGCCGGCCCAGAACACGATCTGCTCCCAGAGCTCCTCGAGGAAGCGCCAGGTCTGCGGGCGCAGGGTGGACGGCCCGTACAGCGACACGACGAGCCCGGCCGTCGCCGTCGCCACCACGCCGGAGACGTGCAGCGCGTGGTCGCCGACGATGTAGGCGATGTAGGGCAGCGCCAGCGTCAGCGTCACCTCGCCCGCCGGGCTGCCGCCGACGCGCGCGATCATGAACAGGGTCAGCCGCCCGAGCATGGCGCCGAACAGCACCGCGGCGGCGAACGAGACGATGAAGGCGAGCACCGCAGCGCCGGGATGGATGTGCCGGGCGGTGGTCACCGCCTGCAGCAGGATGCCGAAGATCGAGATCGCGGCGGCGTCGTTGAGCAGCGCCTCGCCCTCGACCAGCCGGGTCAGCCGGCTCGCGGCGCCGATCTCGCGGAAGATGCCGGCCACGGCGGAGGGATCGGTGGTGGCGACGATGGCGCCGAGCAGCAGGCACACCTCGAGCGACATGCCGGCATACGGGAACAAGGCCAGCCCGATCGTCGCGGTGCTGACCACCACCGCCACCACGGCGAGCAGCAGCACGGTGGCGAGCTCGTGCGACAGCCGTCGCACGTCGATCGCGAGCGCCCCCTGGAACACCAGGATCGGCAGGAAGATCAGCAGGATCGCCTCGCTGTCGAGCGGGAAGTCGAGCACGGTGCGGGCGGCGCCGTCGAAGACGTCGGTCAGCGTGGTGCGCAGAAGGAAATCGGCGGCACCGCCGATCAGGATGCCGGCGAGCGCCAGCAGCACCGTCTCCGGCAGGTGCAGCCGACGCGCCAGCGGCTGCACCGCGCTGACCACGACCAGCAGCACCGCGATCGCCAGCAGCACCGCAGGCAGGCCGGTCACCCCCATGGAGACCTCTCTCAACGCTATGATTCTACGGCCCTTGTAGCCTAGCACAGGGTTGCCGGCGTTCACCACGGCTTGACAGGAAAGACGGGCGGAGGCGATAGCCGCACCCGGCAAATCATGGCAGTTTGCAGGTACATTCCGTGACGGAGGCTGCACGGGTCGATTGGGAGTTCTGGATGCCTGCAACCCTGCACCGCGTGCTCGCACCTTTGGGGCGCGCGGCGACGTTATCGGTCCTGCTCACCGGCGGGTTGTGCACATCCGCGCTCGCGCAGAGCCAGGCCCAGGGCGGCACCGTTCCCACCGACCCGGCCCAGGCCGGCCAGCAATTCGCGGCCAAGCCGAAGCAGGGACCGAGCGCCAAGGGCAACGCCAGTGCGGCGGATGCCGCCGGCCATCCGGCCGCGCAGCCGGCGCCGGGTCCCGCGCCCGCCGCCGTGCCGCCGCCCAACCCGCCGGCGCCCGCACCGGTCGCGAAGACGGCGGCGTCCGCTCCGACCGCGCCGGTGAACACCGCCGACGCCGCGATGATCGAGCATGGCCGCTACGTCGCCATCGCCTCGGACTGCGCGCCCTGCCACATGTCGGTCGGCGGTACGCCCTATGCGGGCGGGCTGATCCTGAACACGCCGTTCGGGCAGATGGCGACCCCGAACATCACGCCCGACAAGCTCACCGGCATCGGCAGCTGGAGTGCGGACCAGTTCTACGGCGTCATCCATAACGGCATCGGGCCGGGTCGCCAGGTCATCTACCCGACGATGCCCGTCAACTAGTACACCAAGATGCAGCGCGCCG
>CAXUCM010000110.1:0-1094 GCA_964249315.1 uncultured Acetobacteraceae bacterium
CATCTGCCCCTGCCGCAGCAGCTTGGCGTTGTTGTCGGTCGGCGCGCCGCCGAGCAGGTAGTAGTTCCCCTTCGGCACCGCATCGACCACGCCCTGCGCCTGCATCTCGCCGACGCGGACATTGTCGAACGAGATGTAGGCGTCGATGTCGGCATCGAGGATCAGCCGATCGTACGAGATCACCTTGATGCCGGCCTGCTTGGCCTCGCTGATGATGTTGCCGAGCACGCGGCCGTTGAACGGCACGATGACGATCACGTCCATGCCGCGCGAGATCAGGTTCTCGATCTGCGAGATCTGGCGCTGCTCGTTGCCGTCGGCGGACTGCACGTTGACCGTCGCACCCAGCGCGCGGGCGGCGGCGACGAAATAGTCGCGGTCGCGCGACCAGCGCTCGATGCGCAGATCGTCGATCGAGAAGCCGAGCTTCGGATGCGAGGCGCTCGCCCGGGCGACGAGCGGCGCTGCCGCGGAGGCGGCCAGGGCGGCGAGGCCGGTGCCGATCGCACGGCGTCGCGTGAACGGTGAGAGCAGATGCAAGGGATCCTCCTTCGGACAGGGGAACAGGCGGCCTGGCTGGCCGCTCTTCTGTCGCATAACGGCGTCATGGGTATCAGGATGAGGCACGTGCCACAACTCTGTTTCGGTCTCGCCGATATGCTTTTACCCGACCGATTGCGTCGCATTATCAATATGTTGCGACGCAGCATCGGCGCCGTCGATGCCGCGCCGCCCCGATGCGGAATCTGACTATCGTACCTCACCCGGCGCGCTATGCTGGCTCGGATGAAGCGGATGACGGTCCATGACGTCGCCGAGCAGGCCGGGGTCTCGCTCGCCACGGTCGACCGCGTACTCAACGGCCGCAGCGGCGTCAGCAACGCGATGGCCGAGCGGGTGCGCGCCACCATCCAGCGGCTCGGCTTCCAGCGCGACCCTTACGCCGCCAGCCTCGCCACCAGCCGGCGCCACCGCTTCCTGTTCGTGCTGCCGGACCTGCAGCGCAACAGCTTCATCCGCGCGCTGCGCGAGGAGATCATCGCCCAGGGACGCGCGCAGGCGATGCGCCGGACCCAGCTCTCGCTGATCGACTA
>CAXUCM010000110.1:1104-5789 GCA_964249315.1 uncultured Acetobacteraceae bacterium
GGGTCGATTCGCGGATCGCATCGACCTCCTGAAGCCGCTCGCCCGCACCCTGCACGCGATCGCCGCCGAGGCCTCGGGCCGGCCTCGGATCGACGGCGTCGCCGTGGTCGGCGTCGATGCGCCCGCCGTGCGCGCCGCGATCGAGACGCTGCACGAGCGCGTCGCGGTGATCACGCTGGTCTCCGACGTCAGCCCGTCGCGACGGCTGCACTGCATCGGCATCGACAACGTCGCCGCCGGCCGCGTCGCCGGCACCCTGGTCGGCCGCTTCAACGCCAGGCGACGCGGCAAGGTCGCGATGATCGCGGGCTCGCTCGCGCTGCGCGACCACAGCGAACGCGTCCTCGGCTTCACCCAGGTGATGCAGCAGGACGTGCCGGAGCTCGAGCTGCTGCCCGCCGTCGAGGGTCTCGACGACAGCGCCCTGACCCGCTCGCTGGCCGCGTCCCTGCTTGCCCACGACGACCTGGTCGGGATCTACGCGATCGGCGCCGGCATTCGCGGCATGGGCGAGGGGGTGGAGCGTGCGGGACGCCTGCAGGACGGCGTGCGGGTCGGCCACGAGCTGACGCCGCACACGCGACGCGCCCTGCTCGACGGCAGCGTCGATGCCATTCTGCATCAGGAGATCGCCGACGAGGTCGCCATCGCCGTCGAGGCACTGCGCGCCGCCAGCGACGGCATCACCGACCACGCGCCGCCGCGCGTGCGCATCGACATCTTCCTTCGCGACAACATCTCCTGATCGGGAACGCCATGTTCATTGGGATCGATATCGGAACCTCTTCGGTCAAGGCCGTGCTCATCGCCGAGGATCAGCGCATCCTGGCCACGGCGACGCAGCCGCTCTCGGTGAGCCGGCCGCAGCCCGGCCATTCCGAGCAGGACCCGCAGGCCTGGTGGCAGGCGACGCAGGCCGTGCTGGCGAGCTTCGCGCGCGACCAGCCCGAGGCGATGGCGGCGGTCGAGGGCATCGGGCTGTCCGGACAGCAGCACGGCGCGGTGCTGCTCGACGCCGACGAGGCGGTGCTGCGTCCGGCGATCCTGTGGAACGACACCCGCAGCCAGCGCGAATGCGCCGAGCTGGAGAGCGCGCTGCCGGAGCTGCGCCGCATCATCGGCAACGTGCTGATGCCGGGCTTCACCTCGCCGAAGCTGCGCTGGGTCGCCAGGCACGAGCCGGAGATCTTCGCGCGCGTCCGCCGCGTGCTGCTGCCGAAGGACTACGTGCGCCTGCGCCTGACCGGCGAGGCGGTCTCGGACATGTCGGACGCGTCCGGCACCGGCTGGCTCGACGTGGCCGCCCGCGACTGGTCGGACGCCGCCCTCGCCGCGAGCACGCTCGACCGCTTGCACATGCCGCGCCTGGTCGAGGGCAGCGCGGTCTCGGCGCCGCTGCTGCCCGCGCTCGCCGCCGCGTTCGGCATGCGCCGCCGCGTCGTCGTCGCCGGCGGCGGCGGCGATAACGCCGCCTCCGCCTGCGGCATCGGCGCCGTCGCCCCGGGCAGCGCCTTCGTCTCGCTCGGCACCTCCGGCGTGCTGTTCGCCACCACCGAGCGCTTCGCGCCGAATACCGGCTCCGGGGTGCACGCCTTCTGCCACGCGGTGCCGCATCGCTGGCACCAGATGGGCGTCATCCTCTCGGCGACGGACAGCCTGGAATGGCTCGCCCGGCTGCTGCAGAGCGACGCCGCCAGCCTGGTCGCGTCCCTCGGCGAGAGCGTGCGCGCGCCCTCGCCCGCCCTGTTCGCACCCTACCTCGCCGGCGAGCGCACCCCGCACGCTCTCGGCAGCCTGCGCGGCGGCTTCGCCGGCCTCGGCCACGAGGCCGACCGCGCCGTGCTCACCCAGGCCGTGCTCGAAGGCGTCGCCTTCGCCTTCCGCGACTGCCTCGAAGCGCTTGAGGCCGCCGGCACCCGCATCGAGCGCGCCTGGGCGGTCGGCGGGGGCGCCCGTTCGCGGCTGTGGCTGCGCATCCTGGCAAGCGCGCTGCGCATGCCGCTCGACCTGCCGGACCGCGCCGAGAGCGGCGGCGCCTTCGGCGCGGCGCGGCTGGCGCTGTGCGCCGCCCGCGACGCCGATCCCGTCCGCATCTGCGCAGCACCCGCCATCGCCGAGACGATCGCGCCCGACACCGCCCTGGCCGACGCCTACGACGCCGTGCACGTGCGCTACCGCGATCTCGCCTCCAGCCTCAAGCACCTGGTGACCTCATGAGCCGTTCGATCTTCAGCGACTTCGCCCCCATCGCCTACGAAGGACCGCAGAGCCGCAACCCGCTGGCCTATCGCTGGTACGACCGCAGCCGCGTCGTGCTCGGCAAGACCATGCAGGAGCATCTGCGCCTCGCGGTGGCGTACTGGCACAGCTTCGTCATGAACGGCGCCGACGCGTTCGGCGCGCCCACCATCCTGCGCCCCTGGACGGGCCGCGACGGGCTGCAGGCGGCACAGGACAAGGCCGACGCCGCCTTCGACCTGTTCCGCACGCTCGGCGTGCCGTACTATTGCTTCCACGACCGCGACGTGGTCGCCGAAGGCGCCAGCTTCCGTGAATCCGCCGCCAACCTCGACGCCGTCGCCGAGCTGCTGGCGCGCCATCAGGACGAGACCGGCGTGCGTCTGCTCTGGGGCACCGCCAACCTGTTCTCGCATCCCCGCTACATGGCGGGCGCCGCCACCAACCCGGACCCGGAGGTGTTCGCCTACGCCGCCGCCACGGTGAAGCACTGCCTGGACGTCACCCACCGGCTCGGCGGCGAGAACTACGTGCTCTGGGGCGGCCGCGAAGGCTACGACACGCTGCTCAACACCGATCTCGGCCGCGAGCTCGACCAGATGGGCCGCTTCCTGTCGCTGGTGGTGGAGTACAAGCACCGTATCGGCTTCGCCGGCACCATCCTGATCGAGCCGAAGCCGAAGGAGCCGACCAAGCACCAGTACGACTTCGATGCCGCCACCGTCTACGGCTTCCTCAAGCGCTACGGCCTGGAAGGCGAGGTCAAGCTCAACCTCGAAGCCAACCACGCCCAGCTCGCCGGACACAGCTTCGAGCACGAGATCGCCACCGCCGGCGCCCTCGGCATCCTCGGCTCGCTCGACGTCAATCGCGGCGACGCCCTGATCGGCTGGGACACCGACCAGTTCCCGAACTCGCTCGGCGACACCGCGCTCGCGCTCTACTACGTGCTGAAGCATGGCGGCCTCGGCACCGGCGGTCTGAACTTCGACGCCAAGATCCGCCGCCAGTCGATCGAGCCCGAGGACCTGGTGCACGCCCATGTCGGCGGCATCGATCTCTGCGCCCGCGCCCTGCTCGCCGCCTGCGCGATGATCGAGGACGGCCAGCTCGCCGCCAACCTCACCCGGCGCTACGCCGGCTGGAACACGGATGCCGGCCGCGCCCTGCTCGACGGCACCCTCTCGCTCGAACAGATCGCCGCCGACATCGCCGCCCGCAACTCCGACCCGCAGCCGCGGTCCGGGCGGCAGGAATACCTTTAGAACCTGGTGAATTCTTACCTATAGAGAAGGCCTGGGCTCCCGCCCTGGACCCGGCTGGGGCCTCGGCCCCAGACCCCAATTAATGATAGAAGTCGGGTTGTACGCGCCGAAGACGCACGACACGCAGGGGCCGCACGAGCAGGATGAGCGACGCGCCTTCGCCGCGCAGGACGTCATCTTCGTCGAGGCAGGCACGCCGCATCGTCTCGAGGCGTTCAGCGAAGACTTCGCGACCTGGGTGATCTTCTGGGGACCGCCAGGCGGCGAAGCCTGAACCTACCCCTTGTCGCTGCTGGGATCGTGCAGGAAACCGAGGTATCGATCGATCAGTTCCGGACCGTGGACGGGCTCCCAGTGGCCGGAGATGACGAAACGGACCGGCAGCTTCAATCTCTTCAACTTCTCCAGCGTGTTCTCATAGGCGTGGATGTCGGCGAACAACAGGTTGCCGATATGCTCCTTGAGGATGTTGCCTGCGTATAGAACCTGCTCGGCCGGAAAATCACCCGGATAGGTCTTCGTCGGAAGACTGAGCGCGACCCGCGGATAGTCCGGAAAGTTGTTGCGCGTCAGGTCGCCGACCTTCGTCCAGTCCCGTCGCAGGAGTTTGTCGGTCAGGCGGGTGGAGATTACCTGGGCGCCGTGACCGCGCCAGTAGCCGTTCCTGCCGGCGCGTTCGGAATTGTAGTCGGTATCGACGAACGCAGTGATGGGCTTGTCGGTCACCGACCGGATCCTGGCATCGATCATGGCGGCGATCCTGGGAGTCCATCCCGTCCCGATGATCGTGACCGAAGGCGGTCCGACATAGAGCGTTTTCCGTTCGCGTTCGCTTACGGAACCCGCTCCAGCTTGTTGTTTCGGCGAGCATCTTTATCCAATCAGATGGTTTCATCTGATCGGATGATGCTCTAGAAAACCGAGTTATCCCGGAAGTAGCAATTGTCCTCGATGACGTAGATCGGTCCGGTCAGATGGCGGACCACGATCATCTCCGGTTCGGCCGCCGCCGCCGGGCCGATTGCGACCGGCACCGCCAGGGCTAGCCACCAGGCAAACCTGCCTGAGAGAAGCTGAAGAAGCATGCACCCGCCGACCCGTCTGCCTCCAGCAAGACGAGGTGCCGCGAGGCAGGACCTGTCAAGAGGTTTCCAAAGGCGAGCCTTTGGCGGGGTCCAGGGG
>CAXUCM010000110.1:5799-9496 GCA_964249315.1 uncultured Acetobacteraceae bacterium
CTGGCCTTCTAACGGGGGTCCCACGGCGGTGGGTTGGGGGGGGGCGGGGGGGCCCCCCCCCCGCAACGGATCGCGGCCGCGCTGCCAGGAGGGCGTGATCCAGTGCAGCGCGAGACCGAGGCGTCCCAGCAGGTGCAGCACGAGGCCGACGAAGAGCAGGACCGCACATCCGCCCGGCAGGATGACGGCGAACAGCCATTCCAGGGACTTGATCATGCGGCGCTCTCCTTTGACGGCATCAGGATGCGCTCGAAGCCTTAAGAAAATGCTGACGTCGCTCACCGGGATACATTTTGATGATGGCGGCGTTGAGGCAATAATCCTCGAAAGGCCGTTCATGACCCGGATCCCGCTGAAACCTCTGGATGAGCAGATCATCGTGCTGACCGGCGCGACGTCCGGCATCGGGCTGGCCACCGCGCGGCTTGCCGCCGAGCGCGGCGCCCGGCTGGTGCTGGTCGCGCGCAACGAGGCGGCGCTGCGGCAGGTGTGCGACGAGATCGCCGCCATGGGCGCCCGCGCGGTCTACGTGGTCGCCGATGTCGCCGACCGGGCCCAGTTGCAGGCTGCCGTCGCCAAGGCGCACGAGGCGTTCGGCGGCATCGATAGCTGGATCAACGACGCCGGCGCCTTCGTCTACGGTTCGCTCGACGAGGTGACGATCGAGGATCAGCGACGCATCTTCGACGTGATCTACTGGGGCACGGTGCACGGCACGATGATTGCCGCCGAAGCGCTGGCCGGCACGGGCGGCGCCATCGTCAATGTCGGCAGCGTGCTCGGCGAGATCGCGATCCCCTATCAGGGCGCCTATTGCGCCGCGAAGTTCGCGGTCAAGGGTTTCACCGAGGGCTTTCGCCGCGAGAGCCTTACCAACGGAGCGCCGATCTCCGTCAGCCTGATCAAGCCGGCGGCGATCGATACCCTGTTCATGGAACACGCCCGCAACCGGATCGGCAGTTTCGGCACGCGCAACCCGCCGCCGGCCTACCACCCGAAGCTGGTCGCCCGCGCGATCCTGCATGCCTGCGCACACCCGGTCCGCGACCTTACCGTAGGTGGCGCCGGCGGCCTGTCCATGGTCATCGCCAACCGCGTGGCTCCAAACTTGATGGATCGGGTCTTCGCGAAACTTGGTCGGCCGAGCCAGACCACCGACGATCCCGGCGTTGCCGCCCGTCGCGACAACCTCTACGAGCCGCGCGAGGACGGTGCCGAGCGCAGCAGCCTGCGTCCGTTCACGCGAAAGACCAGCCTGCTGCTGGAGTCCCGGCTGCATCCGCGCATCAGCGCCGGCACGGCCGTCGCCGCCGGCGTCTTGCTGTACGGTCTCTCCCGCAGGCGGCGGTCGGCCTAGCCCAGGCGGCCCATGTCGTAGGGACCGCCGCGTTCCAGCGCAGCCGCGTAGGCGGGACGCGCGCGGATGCGGTCGAGCCAGTTCTGCAGCTTCGGCCGCGTCGCGCCGAGCAGGCCGTAGCGCAGGCCGGCGAGCTCGACCGGAAAGCTCATCTGCGCATCGGCGATGGTGAACTGCTCGCCGGCGAACCACGGCCTTCCTGCGAGTTCGCCCTCCAGGAAGTCCAGGTGCAGCTTGAGTTGCGGCCCGAGAAACTGCGCCTGCAGGCCGGCGGCGACGCGCCGGAGCACCGGCTTGAGCAGCAATGGGGCCTGCTCCGGCAGCCGCCTGAAGATCAGCGACAACAGCATCAGCGGCATCAGCGAGCCTTCCGCGTAATGCAGGTAATAGGTGACGCGCTGTCCCGCCTCGCTGGCGGCGGCCGGACGCAGGCTGCCGTCATCGTAGGTGGCGGCAAGGTATTCCATGATCGCGCCGGTCTCGGCCAGCGTGAGCTCGCCGTCGGTGACCAGCGGCGACTTGCCGAGCGGATGCACCTGCCGCAGCGAGGCGGGCGCGAGCATGGTCTTCGCATCGCGCTCGTAGCGCCGGATCTCGTAGGCGACGCCGAGCTCCTCGAGCAGGAACAGCACGCGCTGCGAGCGGCTGTTGTTCAGATGATGCACGGTCAAGGTCATCGGCGTCTCACGCTCCAGGTCAGGCGATGAAGATGCCGGCGATGGCGGCACTCGTCAGGTTCGAAAGCGTCCCGGCCAGCACCGCGCGCAGGCCCAGCCGGGAGACCTCGGCACGGCGATCCGGCGCCACCGCGCCGAAGCCGGCAAGCAGGATGCCGATCGAGGACAGGTTGGCGAACCCGCATAGCGCGAACGAGGCGATCGCCAGGCTGTGCGGATCCAGCGCGTGCGCATGGATCAGCGGCGACAGTGCGACGTAGGCGACGAACTCGTTGAAGACGATCTTCTGGCCGATGATGCCGCCGATCAGCCGGCTTGCCTGCCACGGCACGCCGATCAGCCAGGCCAGCGGCGCGAACAGCCGGCCGAGGATCGCCTGCAGCGACAAGCCGGGCGCGCCGGCGAGCTGGCCGAGCCAGCCGATCAGCCCGTTCAGGCAGGCGATCAGGCCGATGAAGGCGACCAGCATCGAGCCCACGGCGACCGCCACCCGCACGCCGTTGCCGGTGCCGATGGCGATCGCCTCGAACAGGTTGGCGGGACGTTGCTGCTCGAAATCCAGCGCCAGCGTCGTGATCCGCGAAGGCTCCGCACTCGGCAGCAGCAGCTTGGCGAACAGCAATCCGCCTGGGATCGCCATGAACGAGGCGGCGAGCAGGTACTCGATCGAGACGCCGAGCCCGGCATAGCCGGCGAGCACGGAGCCCGCCACCGAGGCGGTGCCGCTCGACATCACCGCGAACAGCTCCGCCCGGGTCAGCAGCGGCACGAACGGCCGGATCGCGATCGGCATCTCGCTCTGGCCGAGGAAGATCGTGGTGACCGCGGAGAACGACTCGATCGACGAGGTGCCGAGCAGCGCACGCACGGCGCCGCCGAGCAGCCGCGCCAGCAGCTGCATCACGCCCAGATGATACAGCACCGCGATCAGCGCGGAGATGTAGATGATCTCCGGCAGCACTCGCAGCGCGAAGACGAAGCCGCCATCGGGAAACAGCGCGGTCATGCGCGGACCGACCAGACCGCCGAACAGGAAGCCGATGCCGTCATAGCCGTAATCGAGCACGTCCTCGACCACCAGCGAGACCGCATGCAGGACCCTGCGTCCGACCGGCACGAACAGGATCAGCGCGCCGGTGGCAACCTGAAGCAGCAGGGCGGCGAGCACGGTGCGCGGGCGGATGCGTGCCCGGTCGGCGGAGCAAAGGACCGCGATCGCGATCAGCACGACGATGCCGGCGAGCCCGCGTGGCAGCGCCATCAGGCGGCCGCCGGCGATGCGGCGAGGTGCGGGTCAGGCGGGCGGAGCATGCAGGTTCCGGGCATGGCAGACAGGGCGGCAGTTTTCTGGTTGTGTTGGCAAACCCGCAGCAAGGCAAGGTCTGCGTCCGGAGGAGCCTGCGATGCGAACCGCCCACGATTTCAGCCTCGAGACTCTCGACGGCCACGCACTGCCGCTGCGCCAGTTCGCGGGCAAGCCGATCCTGCTGGTCAATACCGCCTCGAAATGCGGCTTCACGCCGCAATATGAGGGCTTGCAGGCGCTCTGGTCGCTGTACGCGCCCCGCGGGCTGATGGTGATCGGCGCACCGTGCAACGATTTCGGCAACCAGGAGCCGGGCGCTGCCGACGAGATCAGCTCGTTCTGCTCGGTCAATTACGG
>CAXUCM010000111.1:0-9495 GCA_964249315.1 uncultured Acetobacteraceae bacterium
GCAGGCGGCATGGGTGCCGCCGGCCTACTCGAAATCAATAGGCAGGCGATCTGATAAACCTGCGTTCACTGAGAGAAACAGCACTTTCCAGCAGGATGCACAGCGTTTCTTCCACACCGAGATCCCAGCGTTGATCCGTTCCAGGGTTTCTGGAGGCTGGCCGCTGGCGCGTGAGGATTCTGTCACCGCTTATCACATTCTCAACGCGAAAGCCTGGATGATGCTGCATCGGCCAGGCGAGTGGAGCGAAAAGAAGCGGTTTGTCGCCCGGCGTGGCATCTTCATGTAGAATTGTAGCGAATCGTCGTCCTCCTGAGGTTGCAGCTCAATTGCTTAATGGTTGGGCCGGTCTTTGCTGCCGTCGGCTCCTAGGCACGGAAAAACGCTTTCTCGTGCGGATGGCCAATCTGGATTAGGATGCCAAGAGTTTTCGGATCGGCGCAGGTTCGGATCTTGCGTCGCCGAAGTGCCGCGCGGTGCGGAATAGGTCGACGACATCGACGATGGCCAGAAGACCTGGACCATGCCTGGTAAGTCCGATCATAACGATTGACGTCTGCCACTTGTCCGGCGCCCTGAGAGTGACAAACAAGAGCCGTCCAAAATTCCTGATTTCGCCCACCCTGAATTTGGCAGAGACCGGGCGGCTAGGACGTCACGTGCGGCTAGATCATGGGAGCTGAGAATAGTGGAAGTCGATCTCGCCTGGCTAGAGGATGTTTGCGCGCTCACGGAAACTCGCCACTTCTCGCGGGCCGCAGAGAAACGTGACCTCTCTCAACCTGCATTCAGTCGCCGGATCAAGCTGATGGAGACTTGGTTAGGGGTTCAGCTGTTCAGACGCGACACCCACCGCATCGAGTTGACACCTGCCGGAGAGCATTGGAGTGCGGTCGCCGAGGATCTGTTACGCCGCGCTTATCAGGGCCGCGAGCAGGCGCGGGAAATAGCATCAGGAGACAAAGTCACCCTCCGGTTTGCGTCCACACACGCCTTGACGATCACGTTCTTTCCCGGATTTGTATCCAACATAGAGGATCAGGCCCAATTTAGCGCCGGCATAAGTCTTGTGACCGATAACATGGTGGGGTGCGAGCAGAAGATGCTGCAGGGTCAGGCCCAGTTCCTCCTGTGCCATCACCACCCTTCGGCTTCAGTTCTGCTCAAGCCAAACTATTTCCGGTCAATAGAGGTGGGAAGTGACAAGCTGATGCCGGTTTGTGCTGCCGCGCCGAACAGCTCTTCCCCTCTTTTTGCGTTGCCAGGTTCGATTGATGCTCCAGTACCGCATCTAAGCTATGGAGGGTCGTCTGGCTTCGGCCGAATACTGGCGGCTCATCGTGCACTGGACGCGCCATCTGCGTGGCTGACAACAGCCTTCACGGCTCATGTCGCGATTGCTCTCGTGATCATGGCGAAGGCAGGTCGAGGGGTCGCCTGGCTTCCGGACAGCCTGATAAGCCACGACATCACGGCCGGCAAGCTTGTCCGGGCCGGCGGCATGGAGTGGGACGTCGACGTCACGATAAGGCTGTACCGGCCGCGCGCGCGTCAGAACCCGGCCGCCGAGGCGTTCTGGTCGGTCGTAAGTCGGATGTATATGGGTGGAAAAACATGAGTGAGTGACACCGGCCGACCTTGCGCGTGACCTGTGAAGGTTAGCGTCCTGCCCAGTGATCCGCATCACGCCATTGATCCGCAGTGCGCAATCGCTCGAGGTCTCGGCCGTTCTCTGGAGGCGCACGCTATACCGGTTTGACCTTGCGTCGATGGTCATTCCCGCGCCATGACCAGCTTCAACGAAAGCGAAAGTAGGACGGCGAGGGCCATGAAGCTCGCCATGCCTCCTATCCCTGCCAGGAACGAGCCAGTGAGGTCCTTCAACGCCCCCACCATATACGGGCCGACAAAGCCGCCGGTCGTGCCGATCGTGCTGATGAACGCGAGCCCGCCCGCCGCCGCCGCGCCGGTGAGGAAGCGTGGCGGAATGGTCCAGAAGACAGATCGGCCTGCCGTAACACCCATGAGTGCCACGGTCAGACAAGGCACAGTGAGCCACAGGTGACCGGGAAGCAGAAGCGCACCTCCCAGACCCACGGCCCCGAGCGCCCACGCGATCGTCATGTTGTCGACCCGCCGCCCGGCACGGTCCACGTAAGCGGCCCAGAGCAGCATCGCACCCATGGCGAAGATGTACGGCACTGCCGAGAGCAACCCAATCTCAAAGGAGGTAAGCTTGCCTTGGGCGAGGATCAGCGGCAACCAGATGCCGATCCCGTATGAGCCCAAAGTGAAGCAGAACTGCACGCCGCAGAGGATCCAGACCCGGACATCACTGAGAGCTTCCGTGAGGCTCATCGTCGGAGCTTCGTGAGTTTCCGCGGCGAGGGCGGCCATCGCAGCGTCCCGCTCCTCCAGCGTGAGCCAAGCCGCGGTATTCGGCGAATCGGCAAGCATCAGCAGGATCAGGATACCGATCACCACGCACGGCATGCTGACCACCACGAACAGCCACTGCCATCCTGCCAGTCCCGCCACACCGCTCAACTGCAGCAGCGTACCGCAGATCGGACCACCGACCACCGACGACAGCGGGATACCGAGTCCGAACAAGGCAATCGCGCGAGTGCGATACTCAGCCGGGAACCAGGCCGCGAGAAAATAGATGACGCCGGGGGCGAAACCCGCTTCCGCAATGCCGAGCAGCAGACGGATCGCGATGAAGCTCTTTGGGCCGACCACGAAGGCAGTGCAGGCCGACAGCAGGCCCCAAGTAATCATGATCCGTGCGAGCCAGCGTCGGGCGCCGACCCGGTAGAGCACCATGTTGCTGGGGAACTCGAAGAGGCAGTACCCTACGAAGAAGATGCCCGCCCCGAGGCCGAACTGGCTGGCTGTCAAGCCGACATCGCTCTTCAAGGTAAGACCCGCAAACGCTACGCACGTGCGGTCGAGATAGTTGAACAAATACCCAAGCGTCAGCAGCGGCACCATCCGGATCGCCGCTTTTCGAAACGCTCTTCTAGCCATGGCGTTGAGCGGCGCCGCGACCTCCGAAGAGGAAATAGGGATGATCCTTGCCGCCATTACTCGTATTCCTTGGTTTTGTCCTGGACTCGTACCGGTCTAGCCGTGCGACCTGACTGCCCCATAGAGCGGCTTGACCTGGAAACGCCCGCTCGCGACGCCGCATCTCGACCTTGGTGAAGACGCTTTCTGCGACGGCGACGTCACGAGCATCATCGCTTGATTTCAGCAGCAGTCAAACGCGACGATCCCTGTCCGACGATCGACCCCCGGCTGCTTGACCAGCGGCAGCTGAGATCCACGGGTCAATGGGAGCAACACGTCCAAATTCTCCATGCCCCACTCGGGAGAGGCCGTCAGAAGAACGTGACCGTCCCGAGTAGGAAATTCAACGCGCTGCCAGTTGAGCGATTATAGGTCACGCTCGTCGGATGATCGACGTAACTGAGTCCTGCGTTGATGTTCACGCCGGGAAAGGGATGGACACTGTATGCTATCGTGTATTGCTTGCTGTCCGAGTGCGCCAGCTGGTTTGCCAAGCGAGCCGCTCGTACAGCATAGCCGCTGAAGACGTTGTCCGTGAAGACGCCGCTCACGAGATCCACCGGCCGGCCTGGAATGAGTCCGACTCCATAAATTCGTGCTTCATAATACTGGCTGAACCGGTTGAGCTCCGGCGGCGCATACATTGCCGAGCCGCCAACGTAGACACCCTGCGCAGCGGTTCCCCTGCCCGGGTTTGTCTGGAGGATCTGCTGATCTCCGAGAAGGTAGAGGCCATACTCGTGGTCTCCCCGCCGGGGCGTGAGACCTTGGATCGCGTTATACTCTCGGTAGTTGCTGCTCGTGTAATTTGCTGCAGCACGAACCCATGTTCGTAGCCGTCCAGGCGCCGCCGCGACCTGATAGCCGACCTCATCGATGACAAAGACGCCGGAATTCGGCACCTTCCACCGTACTCCACCCGCATCCTGGTTAATTTCAACAACGGTTCCGTCCGGACTGATCGCGCGCTGCACGCCGATCTTCGTGTAAAGGTTCGAAGGAAAGTTCGCCTTCAGGTTGACGCCTGGTGCTACATAGTTCCCGTTGCTCTCGCCTTCCTCCACCGGGATGCTGGCATTCGGGCCGAAGACGCCGCCGGCCAAATTGCCGGCGACGAAGGTTGAAAGGAATTCTACGCTGTTGGTATTGATGCCCGCCTTTAATTCGAGCGTCCTGTTTAGGAAGGTTTGATAGTAGGTCGCGGTTGCCAGACCGGTATTGCGAGGACCTAACGGGTCCCAGTCGGTCTCGGCGTAGACCACGCCAAGCGCGATCTGACCGTCAGGTATGCCGTAGCGGTTGAGATCGAACGTCGTGTACAGGAAGTTGAAAGTTGCGACGGTCGGCTCCTGACCGGCGTACAGCTGGTTACCTCTTGAGTTATTGACCGGAAGGGCATGACGCAGGAGGTTGTCTTCAAAGAACGTGTTGGTGTAGAGAATGTAGCCTATCCCCAAATCGTTAAGTCTGTTGCCGAAACCGAATAGGTTCTGCGATACCGTGTCGGAAGGGCCGGGCAGGGGAACGTTCCAATGAAGCCGCAAGGGGTCGAACCGCACGTCGGACGGAATGGAACCTGACGCGGTCGCAGGTGTCGCCGGAGCGGAAAGCGTCGGCAACGCAGCCGGCGTCGGCGATGCGGTCTGTGCGAGCTGCGTAAGGTTTCCTGTGGTCTGATCCGGGTCGTCCGCCTTGGCTATACCCAAAACACCCGGCAGAGCAAGCAAGGCGGCGGACAAGGCGCCAGTTACGATGGATCGACTGCAGAGTTCCGACGTGAAAGACTTCATATTTACCTCCCAATATACTCGTCTGCTTCTGCAAACATTATAGCTTCAGGGTAGTGCAACCACGAAGACACGATCGTCCTGCCGGTTCCTATAACCCGCCCATTTAGCATCCATCAGTACGATACCGTTGCAGATCGCTGCTGTGCTTAATGCGGTCCGATCTTTGAAATAAGCCAGTCCTGAATCATCGCCGCGACCTGATCGCTGTTGTTGTCCATCATCATCAAATGGGTATTGCCTTTAATCCCGCGGCGGGGCAGATCGATCCAGGTTGAAGTTGCTCCGATCCGAAGCAGGGCGTTGTGCCATCTCTGCACGGCTGAATAGGTCGCCCGCCAATATGGCAAGGTCTGAGGATCCTGAAGGTGGTCGCCGTAGATGAAAAGGAACGCGACCTGCTTTAGCGGCAGCGGAGACGTCGTTGCCGGGTTCGGGATACCACCTGCCTCAACCGAGACCACCGCTTTGACTTTGTCCGGCGCGGCTAGCGCCGCCCGCATAGCGAACGGGACCGCGGACGAGTGCGCGATGATGATGCAGGGGCAAACGCGTTGAACGAGCAAGTCATAAGCTTTCTGGGTCAAGTCATCGTTGGTCACCCATCTTGGAACACTCTGCTTCGAGTAGTAGTCAAAATCGTCGATCGGGAAACGTGTGTCCGCATACGCCGTCCGTTTGGCAACGTCCTTATATGACCCCGGAGGTCCTAGTCTGAACGTCTCCCATGCCTCCTTCTTCGTCCTGAACAATGGTTCGCTCTTGTAGATTTCTGGAAATCGTGCCCAGCCTGATCGGCCACGTTCGACCGAGTCGGAGACGTAGGTGTCAAAGCCCGCTCTCATGAACGATGCCTGCCAACCGGGCCGTCCGTCCGGTGTCGTCCCCCATGTAACCCCGGTCAATCCTCCACCATGCCAGAACAGGACGGGGTAACGGGCGGTCGGTCTCGCCAGCTTCACGAACTGCGTGTACATCTGACCGACTTCGAAATCGCCGTTCGGATTGCTTACCGTCTTGGCGGCTCCAGGCGTGAACACGACTTCCCGGTTGGGCAGGCCAGTCAACGTGACGTTCTCGCCGCCCACGAAGAAATCGCCGAGCTCGGCGATCTCGACAGGTCGTGATTGCGCCGATTGGTGCGGCAAGACGAGTATGAGCGTAAAGGCTGCTACCAGCGTCCGGTAACTGCGTGAGCGGACCATGTTTCCCTCGGACCATTATTCTTTGATTTGCAACGCACGGCGGTATGAAGTGCGACCTGACCGAGACGTTGCCAGGCGGCTGGCCGCCTCGTC
Organism: uncultured Acetobacteraceae bacterium; assembly: GCA_964249315.1. Taxonomy (GTDB): domain Bacteria; phylum Pseudomonadota; class Alphaproteobacteria; order Acetobacterales; family Acetobacteraceae; genus Lichenicoccus. The sequence goes on from CAXUCM010000111.1 coordinate 6,158, forward strand.
TCGGGTGACTGACGCTGGTGCTGACGCCTAGACGACCTCTCGTGTTACCAGATCCCACGGGCAGCCGGTGCTTGCGCCCAGATCTGCCAACTCTTGTAGAACGTTTTGCGAAAGGGGCACGCCATGATCGGTACGCTGACGCTCGCATGCTGCAGCACGCTCGCCGGGATACCGCCCCTCACCGCTCGCATCCAGGTAGGTCGACAGCCACGCCTCCGAATGGGCGGTGAAAGCCGCGCGTTCGACGAGCAAGTCGGGATTTATGACGAGAACGAAGGCGCTGACATTACCGGCAGAGCTCGAAGAGCCGAACGCTGCGGCGCTCGTCGCCGTGTCGGAAGCGGTGAGGCTGCCAGCCAGGCATTGCACAAGCATGGCCAAACCAATCCCCTTGTGATCGCCGACCGGAAGCATCGCCCCTCGTAGGGCGGTGGTTGGGTCTGTGGTACGCTTACCGTCCGGGCCGATCGCCCAGCTGTCCGGAATCGGAACACCGTCCCTTGCAGCCTGAAGCACGCTTCCGCGCGAGACGACGCTTGTCGCCATGTCGAAGACGAGTGGCGGCCTGTCCTGTAAAGGAAGTGCGAATGCGATGGGATTGTTGCCGATAGCCGGCCTCTTGGAGCCAAGCGGCGCCATCAGAGGAGGCGTCTCCTGGCACATCAGCGCAATCATGCCCGCCTCGGCGGCCGCAAGGACGAACATGCCGAGCGCGGCCAAGTGGCCGCTGCGGCGCAGGAAGCACGGTACGACGGCGTCATTCCGAGCGCGCGAGATCGCGGCCTGCATCGCAGCCGTCGCGGCAGATTGGCCAAGGCCGCCATCAGCATCGTAGAACAGAGCGCCGTTGCGCCACTCCGAGGATGGTGAAGGTCGGGGATTAACTTCGCCGGATCTGAGCTTCTCGACATACCCTGCTGCCCTTGCAACCCCGTGGGTATCAATCCCTCGCAGATTCGTCCGGACAAGAACCGAGGCGGTCGCGATGGCATCTTCATCAATGACCCTGCATTGCCGAAACACCGACCCGAGCCACCGCGTCAACGCATCGGCCGCAACGAACGCCGCGGCTTGCGTGCCACTTTCCTGCATAATCTTCTCCATAGTTCGGAATGCATGGCTTTGGTCGCTTGGATGACTGAGATGCACGTCACAAACCGCCCTCGGCGAGGCTTCCGGGAACAGGCTCTTACGACGTTGGCCATCAAGCGCTGGCCGATCCGGCGTGCTAGCGATGTGCCTCCTTGATCATGTTGCGTGCGATGACGATCTGCTGGATCTGGGTAGTGCCTTCGTAGAGCCGGAACAGACGGACATCGCGGTAGAAACGTTCGATGGCGTAGTCGCTGACGTAGCCGGCACCGCCATGGATCTGCACGCAGCGGTCTGCCACCCGGCCGCACATCTCGGTCGAGAACATTTTGGAGCACGACGCCTCCGTCGATATCGGTCGGCCCTCGTCCCGCTTGCGTGCCGCGTCGAGCACCATGCAGCGTGCGGCGTAGATCTCCGCCTTGCTGTCCGCCAGCATCGCCTGGACGAGCTGGAACTCGGCGATCGATTGTCCGAACTGCCTGCGGTCCATCGCATATTCCAGTGCATCGGCCAGCATCCGCTCCGCCGCACCAACGCTGACCGCGGCGATGTGCAATCGGCCCTTGTCCAGCACCCGCATCGCCGTCTTGAAGCCCACCCCTTCCTCGGCGCCGATCAGCTGGTCAGTGGGGATGCGCACGTTCTCGAAAATCACGTCGCAGGTGTGAGCGCCCCTTTGCCCCATCTTCTTGTCCGGCTTGCCCAGGGAGATGCCGGGCGTGTTCCGCTCCACGATGAAGGCACTGATGCCGCCGGCACCCTTGATCATCGGGTTGGTGCGCGCCATGACCGTAAAGATGTCGGCGTGCGGCGCATTGGTGATGTAACGCTTCGTGCCGTTGATCACATAATGGTTGCCGTCCATGACGGCGTGGGTCTTAAGCGACCCGGCGTCGGATCCGGCATCGGGTTCGGTCAAACAGAACGAGCCGATCAGTTCGCCGCTGGCGAGCCTAGGCAAGTATTTGGCCTTCTGAACTTCCGTCCCATCCAGCAGGATGCCGATAGAGCCGATACCGTTATTGGTGCCGATGTAGGACCGGAACGCAGGCGAGGCGCGGCCGAGTTCGAAGGCAATGCTGACCTCCTCCTCCATCGTCACACCCAAACCGCCATATTCTTCCGGGATGGTCAAACCGAACAGACCAAGCTCGCGCATTCCGTCGACGATGTCCTCAGGGATCTCGTCAGTCTCAGCCACCTCGTGTTCGCGCGGAATAAGCGCTTCGTTCACGAAACGCCGAATTGAGTCAAGAACGCCGTTCAGGGTTTCCTGATCGCGGATCAACCTAATCTCCTAGATGAAACGAGTGCGCTTCGGCGTGCGGCCGTCACCAAAGCGTCCGGACACGTCATACGGGACGACGTTTGATGCAAAGGCGGCGTGGCACGTCCCTTGAGTGATCAGCGCCACCCTAGGGTGTCGCACAACGCCCTTCCCATAAGCTGGTCCAACTCACCGACATCAAGCTCCATGTGGTCGGTGAATTGTTCTACGCACTGCCTGTAGGTCATATTTTTCTGATTGATGACTCGTGTGATGTCCGATCCCCAGAAACAGTGCCGCGCCCCCATCGTTCGGATCAGGGACTTCACGATAGGCGCAATATTGACATAGGGAAAAGGTCTCGAAGAGTAGGTCGGTACTGCCGAGAGTTTGACATACACGTTGGGATAGATATGGAGGTCCCCGGTCTCGGCCAACGGTGTAGCTATCGCGTCGTCTCGGACACGCGATGGCATGCCCATATGGTCGATAATCAACTTCAATCCAGGGTGTCGCGATGCAATCTGCCCGATTCTCGTCTTCCATCGCGGTGCATGAATCATGAGAGGTATGCCGAGTTCCTCGGCGAGTGGCCAGATCCAGTCACACGTGCCGTCGACCATCCACGTCTCGTCGTGCTCGTGGTTGAACGTCAACCGAACGCCTTTCACGTGCGGGTTGGATTCGTAGCTGCGCATCATCGCAGGCCCTTCGATGGCATCGTCTTGCGGCACGCGTGCGATGACACAAAACCGGTCCGGGTGCGTTTCGGCGGCTTCCAGCGAGTACTCGATCCGGTCGCCTTCCCAGCTAGGCGGGACGAGGCAGCAGCGGTCGACACCCGCTTGATCCATCTCCTCAAGCGCTTCTTCGAAGGAGAACGCGTCGAGACGGTGGCCGGCACGGACCATGCGGTCACGGGCACCTTCCGCCCATGGGCGATCCATCGCCTCTTCCTTCCAGACGTGGACCTGAC
>CAXUCM010000112.1:0-9484 GCA_964249315.1 uncultured Acetobacteraceae bacterium
GGGGGGTGGGGGGGCCCGCCCCCCCCTGCGCGGCGCGCGGCCGGGCGGCGGGCCCGCCGCTGGAGGCCGCCGGGGTGCCGGTGCTGCAGCTGGGGCTCGCCATCGGCGCCCGCGCCGCCTGGGCGGCCGGACCGCGCGGCCTGTCGCAGACCGACCTCGCCATCCAGGTGGTGCTGCCGGAGCTGGACGGCCGCCTGCTCACCACCGCGGTCTCGTTCAAGCAAGCCGGCGGCGAGCTGGAGGGGCTGCAGTTCGCCCGCACCGTCAATCGTGCCGACGAAGCGGGCGTGGCGCTCGCCGCCGATCGCGCCGCCGGCTGGGCGCGCCTCGCCGCGACGCCCCTCGACGAGCGACGCATCGCCATCGTGCTGTCGGACTATCCGGGCCTCGGCGGGCAGATCGCCCAGGCGGTCGGGCTGGACGGCTTCGCCAGCCTGCGCGCCATCCTCCGCCTGCTGCACGCGAGCGGCTACGCCACGCCGGCGCCACCCGACGACACCACGTCGCTGATCGAGGCGCTCTGCCACGCGGCACCGCAACCCGTGCTGACGCGAGCCGCGTATGCCGGCCTGCGCGAGACGCTGCCGGCGACGCTCGACGCCGCGCTGCAGGCCGGCTGGGGCGAGCCGCAGGATCTGGATCTGCGCTACCTGCAGCTCGGCCGCGTCGTCGTCGCGGTGCAGCCGGACCGCGGCAGCCATGGCGACCGACGCCGCTCCTACCACGATGCCGACACCCCGCCCTGCCACCGCTTCGTCGCCTTCCATCTATGGTTGCGCCACGTCGCCGACGTGCATGCGGTGGTGCATCTCGGCACCCACGGCTCGCTGGAATGGCTGCCCGGCAAGGCGGCGGCGCTGTCTCCCGCGTGCTGGCCGGCGGCGCTGCTGCGCGGCCTGCCGGTGATCTACCCGTTCATCGTCAACAATCCGGGCGAGGCGGCGGTGGCCAAGCGCCGGCTCGGCGCAGTCACCATCGGCCACCTCACCCCGCCGATGCGCGCCGCCGGCGGCGTCGCCGGCGACCTTGACCGGCTGATCGACGACTATGCCGCCGCCGACGGCCTCGACCGTCGACGCGGCGCGATGCTGCGCCAGGAGATCCTGACCCGGGCGGCGGATCTCGGCCTGCTCGTCGAGAGCGGCGCCGATCGCCTCCCCGATCCCGATGAGGCGCTCGCCCGCCTCGATGCCTGGCTCTGCGACGTCAAGGACCTGCAGATCCGCGACGGGCTGCACGTGTTCGGCGAGGCCGCGCCCGCCGCCGCCGACCTCGCGCGGACCATCCGAGCCGGCCTGCCGGACGCAGACCCGGCGGCGATCGGCCAGGCGCTCGAGCGATGCGGTCCGGCGGAGGCGCGCGCGCTGCTGGATGCGCTCGACGGACGCTTCGTCGCACCGGGCCCGGCCGGCGCACCCTCGCGCGGACGCCTCGACGTGCTGCCCACCGGGCGCAACCTGTTCGCGATCGACCCGCGGGCGGTACCGACCTCGGCGGCGATGGTGCTGGCGGGGCGGATAGCCGAGACCCTGCTCGCGCGCCACCGGCAGGAGAGCGGCGACTGGCTGCGCGCGCTGGTGATCGATCTCTGGGGCAGCACCAGCCTGCGCACCGGCGGCGAGGATTTCGCCCTGGCGCTGATCCTGATCGGTGCGACGCCGATCTGGGACGAGGGATCGGGCCGGGTGCGCGGCGTCGAGATCGTGCCGACGGCGCGGATGGATCGTCCGCGCGTCGACGTGACCCTGCGCGTCTCCGGCCTGTTCCGCGACTGCTTCTCGTCGCAGCTGCTGCTGTTCGACGAGGCGGTGCGCGCCATCGCCGCGCGCGTGGAGAGCGCGTCGCTCAACCCGCTCGCCGCCGGCGCCGAGCCGGCGCCGTGCCGGATCTACGGACCGCGACCGGGCGCGTACGGCGCCGGCGGCGACGCCCTGCTCGAGGGCGCGGCCGAGGAGGCTGATCGTGCGGCGCTCGGCCGCGCCTATCTCGACGCTTCCGGCTTCGGCTACGGGCGCGACCGCGACGGCACGCCCGACGCAGCCGGGTTCGCCGCCCTGGTCGCGCGGAGCGAGGCGTTCGTGCACCTGCAGGACCATGCCGAGACCGACCTGCTCGACAGCCCGGACTATGCCGCGCACGAGGGCGGCTTCGCCGCCGCCACCGCCCTGCTCGGCGCGCAGCCGGCACTCTATCACGCCGACAGCAGCCGCCCTGAGGCGCCGAAGCTCCGCTGCGTGCACGAGGAGGTCGCCCGGGTCGTGCGTGGCCGCCTGGCCAACCCGGCCTGGATCGCCGGCATGAAGCGGCACGGCTATCGCGGCGGCGCCGAGATCGCCCGCGGCCTGGCCGCACTGGACGCCTTCGCCCGCACGCTGCCGCAGCGCCTCGATGCGCAATACGACCTGGTGTTCGCCGCCACGCTCGCGGACCCGGCGACCGACCGCTTCCTCCGCAGCGCCAACCCGGACGCTCGCGAGGCGATGCGCTCGATCTTCCGCGACGCGCTGGCGCGCGGACGCTGGCAGCCGCGAGCGAACAGCGCCGCGGCTCTGCTGCAGGCCGAGCAGTAACGGGTTGTAAACCTTGTCCGGTCACACTCGCGATCCCACGGCGAGGAGCGATCGCGATGGCCTACCGCATTACCCTGATGCATCCGTGCGGCGCGCAGCAGGTCGTCTACAGCCTGGCCGAGGCGAGCCTGCTGGTGAGCCTGGGCTGGCGCTTCATCGCCATACGCGGGCGGTGCTTTGCCGAGGCGTTCGCCTGAGGCCGGGGCGCTGCCCACCCGTATTCAATGTTCAATACGGGACGCGGTCGGGCTTGGCCTGGTATTTCTTCCAGACTTCCAGCGCCTCCGCGCGCAGGATCTGTCGGCTCGGGATCAGGCGTTCGGCGGCCGGCCGGGTCAGTTCCTGGTAGATCAGGCTGTCGTCGAAGCCGCCATAGAGGCGCGCGTCCTCGTTGGTGGCGGCGTAGCAGATGCGCTTGATGCCGGCCCAGTAGGCCGCCGCCATGCACATCGGGCAGGGTTCGGCGCTGCTGTAGAGGGTGGCGTCGCGCAGCTTGAAGCTGGCCTCGGCGCGGCAGGCGTTGCGGATCGCCGCGATCTCGGCGGGCCTGGGCGGGGCGTGCTCGGCCACGCCGCGGTGGCCACCCGCGGCGAGGCCCGCGCCGGCCTGCCCCAACACCCACCCGACCGCGCCGCCGGCGCTCTCCACCAGTGCCGTCTGCTCGGAAAGCGCGATGGCGCGAAGCATGAAGCGTCCATCATCGTCGATCATGCCGTTACTCCCGTCTGGGCTATCGGATCACGGATACCACCGCCCGCCTAGCGGCGCTGGATCGGGGTCCGGGGCCAAGGCCCCAGCGGGTCCAGGGGAGCCCTGGCCTTCTGCCGCCCCACTCCCTATCTGTCCCTGATGCTCGCAGCCGCAGACACGATCGCGTTCGATAACAGCTACGCGCGCCTGCCGGAACGCTTCTTCGCTCGGCTGACGCCAACGTCAGTGCGGGTGCCCAGGCTGCTTCGGCTCAACGTTGACCTCGCCTGCACGCTCGGCCTCGATCCGGATTGGCTGGCATCCCCCGACGGGGTCGCCATGCTCGCCGGCAACCTCGTGCCGAGCCAGGCCGAGCCGCTCGCCATGGGCTATGCCGGGCATCAGTTCGGCAACTGGGTGCCGCAGCTCGGCGATGGCCGCGCGGTGCTGCTCGGCGAGCTGGTCGGCCGGGACGGCGTGCGACGCGACATCCACTTGAAGGGGGCCGGCCGCACCCCGTTCTCGCGCGCCGGCGACGGTCGCGCAGCCCTCGGGCCGGCGTTGCGGGAATACATCCTCAGCGAGGCGATGACGGCGCTCGGCATCCCGAGCACGCGCGCGCTCGCGGTGGTCGCCACCGGCGAGCGGGTGGTGCGAGACGGGGCGCAGCACGGCGCCGTGTTCACCCGGGTCGCGCAGAGTCACGTCCGGGTCGGCACCTTCCAGTTCCTGCGCGGCCGGGACGATGCGGACGGGATACGCGCACTCGCCGACTACGTGATCGAGCGGCACTACCCGGAGGCGACCGCGAGCCGGAACCGCTATCGTGCGCTGCTCGACGGCGTGATCGCGCGCACGGCGAGGCTGATCGCGTCGTGGCAGCTGGTCGGCTTCATCCACGGCGTGATGAACACCGACAACATGTCGGTCGCCGGCGAGACCATCGACTACGGCCCGTGCGCCTTCATGGACCGCTTCGATCCCGCCACCGTGTACAGCTCGATCGACCGGGACGGGCGCTACGCCTACGGCAACCAGCCGGCGATCGCGCACTGGAACCTGACCCGTCTCGCCGAGGCCTTGCTGCCGGTGCTGGGCGCGGACCAGGACACGGCACTCTCGGAGGCCTATGCGGCGCTAGACGACTATGCGCCGCAGTTCGCCGCGGCCTACCTGGAGGGCTTGCGCGCCAAGCTCGGTCTGACCACGCAACAACCGGGCGACGCGGCGCTGGCGCAGTCGCTGCTCGGCCTGATGGCCGAGAACCAGGCCGACTACACGCTCACCTTCCGTGCCCTGGGCGACGCGGCGGACGCGACGGGGGGTGCGGCCGACACGGCGGTGCGCGAGCAGTTCGTCGACCCGACCGCGTTCGACCGCTGGGCGGTGCAATGGCGCGAGCGGCTGGCGCAGGAAGGCGGCCCGAGCCAGGCGCGCCGGGCGGCGATGCGCGCGGTCAACCCGGCCTTCATCGCGCGCAACCACCAGGTCCAGGCAGCCTTGTCGGCGGCGGAGGCGACGTTCGACCTGGCGCCCCTGCAAGCGCTGCTCGACGTGCTGGCCAGGCCCTACGACGACCAGCCGGGTCGAGCCGCCTACGCGGCGGCGCCGCTGCCCGAGGAGGTGGTGCAGGCCACCTTCTGCGGCACCTGATCGTCCCGGAGCCCGATCATGCGCGAACTCGATCTCCGCACCGCCGCCCTGGTCCTGATCGACCTGCAGAACGGCAAGGCCAGGGGTTTCACCCCTGGACCCCGATCAAAGGCAGAGCCTTTGAAATCCTGTTTGTTTTTTGTCTCCGAGCATCGCTCGGAAAGCTTACCCCGTGTGACCGATCCATAATAAACGGATTTCAAAGGCTCCGCCTTTGATGGGGTTCAAGGGGAAACGCCCCTTGGCTTGCCTACCTCCGCGCGCGTGGCGCCGTGCGCCTCGCCGGCAAAGTATCGTTCCAGCGCCTCGGCAAAGACCGGCTCGTCGGGCACCGAAGCGGCGAACAGGGTCATCGAGGCATGGAACTTCATCGCATCGATCCCGCCGAAGATCGCCTCCGCCGTGGCGGTGCGGTGGGTCAGCGTGAGGCGGGTGCATTCGAGCAACCGTGCGCCGAGCCGCTCGTGCCGCGCGTAGGCGGACGCCTCCGCCACCGAGGCGATGGCGAAACGCCTGGCCATCTCGCTGCTGCCGAGGCCTTCGATCTGCGGAAAGATGAACCACATCCAGTGCGTGGTCTTGCGACCAAGGCGCAGTTGCGAAAGCACCTGCTCGTAGACGGAGTCCTGCGCCTCGATGAAGTGGGACGGATCGAACCGGCTGGCTGCCATGGCGGCACTCCCTTCTCTGCCCTGTCCTGCAAGGAGACCGTATGATGATCGAACTGCGACCATTCGGCGAACTCGGCGGCGCCGACCATGGCTGGCTCCATGCCAGGCACCATTTCTCCTTTGCGGGCTACCACGATCCGGGCCGCATGGGCTGGGGCGCGCTGCGCGTCTGGAACGATGACGAGATCGCCCCCGGATCCGGCTTCCCGGCGCACCCGCATGCCGACATGGAGATCATCACCTATGTTCGCGAGGGCGCGATCACCCACGAGGACTCGCTCGGCAATGCCGGCCGCACCGAGGCGGGCGACGTCCAGGTGATGTCGGCCGGCTCCGGCGTGCGTCATTCGGAGTACAACCTCGAGCGTTCGACCACCCGGATCTTCCAGATCTGGATCGTGCCGGAGACGCGCGGCGGCACGCCGTCCTGGGGCGCCCGCCCGTTCCCGCGCCGCGACCGCTCCGGCCGCTTCGTCGCCCTCGCCAGCGGCTTCGCCGACGACGCCGAGGCGTTGCCGATCCGTGCGCGGGCGCGGGTGCTCGGCGCCACGCTGCGCGCCGGCGAGCGGGTCAGCCTGACGCTCGATCCCGACCGGCACGCCTACCTGGTCGCGGCCGCCGGCACCGTCGAGAGCGAGGGCGTGCGCATCGGCCCGCGCGACGGTGCGGCGATCACCGGCGTCACGAGGCTCGAACTCGTCGGCATCGAGGACGCCGAGCTGGTGCTGGTCGACGCCGCCTGACGCGAACCGGGTGCCGGGTCAGGTTCCCGTGACCAGCGGCGGGGTCTGCTGGTGCTGGACCACCCGCCATTCCTCGTGCGCGAGCCGCCGGTAGGTCGAGGTGCAGTGCGCCTCGTACGGGGTGATGCCCTCGCGTTGCGCGTGCGCGGTATAGGCGATCACGATCAGGCCTTCCTGCGGACGCGCCACCTGGCGGTCGGACAGCTCCACCTGGCTCCAGCGCGGCGTCGAGGCGACGGCCTCGATCGCCTGGCGGCCGCTCATCACGAAGGGCGGCGTGGGCAGCACCATCAGGCATTCATCGTCGATCGACTCGCGATAATGCGCCGCGTCGGCGGTCCACAGGCTCTCCTCGAAACTCCAGATCCGGTCGTCATCCATCGTCGCAATCCCATGCTTGAACCAGCACTACAGCGCGGCAGGCGGCCGATCGTTCTGCACCGACGCGTGTTTGCAGGCGGGGGGTCACGGTGCGATGCTCGGGCTCGAAGCGGGGTGGCGGCGATGGGCGAAAATCCGAGAAACTTCACCGCGGAGGACGCGCTGGCGCTGCATGCCGGCGGCCGACCCGGCAAGCTGGAGACGCGGATCTCCAAGCCGCTGACTACGGCGCGGGACCTCTCGCTGGCCTACTCGCCGGGCGTTGCCGAGCCCTGCCTGCGCATCGCCGCCGATCCCGAACTCGCCTACAGCTACACCACGCGCGGCAACATGGTCGCGGTGGTCTCGAACGGCACCGCCGTGCTCGGGCTGGGCAATATCGGGGCACTCGCCAGCAAGCCGGTGATGGAAGGCAAGATCGCGCTGTTCAAGCGCTTCGCCGACATCGACGGCATCGACCTCGAAGTCGCCACCGAGGATGTCGAGGAATTCATCGACTGCGTGCGCCTGCTCGCCCCCTCCTTCGGCGGCATCAACCTCGAGGACATACGCGCGCCGGAATGCTTCATCATCGAGCAACGCCTGCGCGAGGCGATGGACATCCCCGTCTTCCACGACGACCAGCACGGCACCGCCATCGTCACCGCCGCCGGGCTGATCAATGCCTGCCGGCTCACCGGGCGCGATCTCGCCAGCACCACGCTCGTGGTCAACGGCGCCGGAGCGGCCGGCATCGCCTGCATCGACCTGCTGCTGACGCTGGGGATGAGGCGCGAGAACATCCTCGCCTGCGACACCAAGGGGGTGATCCGGCGCGATCGCACCGACCTGAACCAGTGGAAGTCGGGCCATGCCCGCGATACCAGCCTGCGAGGCCTGGCCGATGCCCTGCAAGGGGCGGACGTGTTCCTCGGTCTTTCCGCGAAGGGCGCGCTGACCCAGGACATGGTGCGCAGCATGGCCGCGCGCCCGATCATCTTCGCGCTCGCCAACCCGGATCCGGAGATCACCCCCGAGGACGCCCGCGCCGCCAGCCCGGACGCGATCGTCGCCACCGGGCGGTCGGATTATCCGAACCAGGTCAACAACGTGCTCGGCTTTCCCTACATCTTCCGCGGCGCGCTCGATGTGCGCGCCAGCACCATCAACGAGGCGATGAAGGCCGCCGCCGCCGAAGCGCTGGCGGTGCTGGCGCGCGAGGACGTGCCCGACGAGGTGCATCGCGCCGCCGCACGGCAGCTTCGTTTCGGCCCCGACTACATCATCCCCAACGCCTTCGATCCGCGCCTGATCACCCGCATCCCGCTCGCCGTCGCCGAGGCGGCGATGCGCAGCGGCGTCGCCCGCCGGCCGCTGCGCGACATGCGTCGCTACGCGCGCGAGCTCGCCGGCCGGCTGGACACGGCGGCCAACGCCCTCGACCTGATCATCGAGGGCGTGCGCAGCCAGCCGAAGCGGATCGTCTTCGCCGAGGGCGAGGACGAGAAGATGGTCCGCGCCGCCTGCCTGTTCCACAAGGAGGGGTTCGGGACGCCGATCCTGATCGGGCGCGAGGACCGCGTGCAGGCGGTGTTCGAGCGGCTCGGGCTGGAGCTCGTGCCCGGCATCGAGATCCGCAACGCGCGGCTGTCGGCGATGGCGGACCGCAACAACGCGCGCTACGTCGACTTCCTGTATGCCCGCCTGCAACGCAGCGGCCACCTGCTGCGCGACGTGCAGCGGATGGTCAACCAGGACCGCAACGTGTACGCCGCCTGCGCGGTCGCCCTCGGCGATGCCGACGGGCTGGTCACCGGCCTGACCCGTGCGCCGAGCCAGGCGCTGGAGGCGATCGGGCTCGCCATCGACCCGAAGCCGGGCGGCATCGCCTTCGGCCTGTCGATGCTGATCACCCAGCGCATGACGCTGTTCGTCGCCGACACGCTGATCCACCAGCGCCCGACGGCCGCGCAGCTGGCGGCGATCGCCGTCGCCAGTGCCGCGCGCAGCCGAGCGATGGGCCAGACCCCGCGCGTGGCGTTGTGCGCGCACTCGACCTTCGGCCTGCCCGCGCACGAGGGCGCCGCGCGGATCGGCGAGGCGGTGCGGCTGCTCGACCAGGCGCACGTGGATTTCGAGTTCGACGGCGACATCAGCCCGGATGTCGCCCTCGATGCCAGCCTGCGCGCGCTCTACCCGTTCTGCCGGCTCACCGGTAACGCCAACGTGCTGGTGATGCCGGGCCTGAACTCGGCGCACATCGCCGCTCAGCTCGCACCCCGGCTCGGGGAAGGCCGCATCATCGGGCCGGCGCTGATCGGCCTCGAGTTCCCGGCCCAGATCGTGCCGATGGACGCCACCGTATCGGACCTGGTCACCTTCGCCTGCCTCGCCGCCAGCCAGGACATGTGACCCGCGGCGCGCCGGCGGCGGCTGCAGTTCAAGGCCAGGGCCCTGCCCTGGACCCGCTCAAGGCGAGGCCTTGAGAATCCATTTGTTTATGCGAGATGTACAGCGAGGCAATCTTGTCGATGAAGGTCTGAGGCGACGCGCCCATCAGGTTTGTCAGCACGATGATCTTCAGGCCATCGTCTGGATAGATGAACATCGTGGCCCGCTCTCCACCCACCGGAGTGATGGCAGGATGGGAATGACGTCGCATGACCGGCCAGCCCAGCGCATAGCCGTTGATCTCATCGCTGAACCCGCCATAACTCCCACCTTTCAGCGGCTGCGGAGTCCAAAGCTGATCAAGACCGCTTTTCTTGATCAGCCTCCCGTCCTGTAGGGCGATAAG
>CAXUCM010000113.1:0-256 GCA_964249315.1 uncultured Acetobacteraceae bacterium
CCCAGTCCCAGGACAGCCGGCCCTGCCGCACCGTCACGTCGCAGGGCAGCGGGATGATGAAGCCCTGCGACATCGCATCGACGAAGGGCGGGCAATGCTTGACCGTGCGGATGTCCTGCGCGTGCATCTCGGAGAATGCCTGGCGCGGCATCGTGCGCAGCCAGTCCGGCAGGAACTCGCGCGCCGGCGCCGGCCGCGGCAGCAGATCGATCAGCGCCGGATCGCAGCGGAAGATGATCTGCATGGACGGCTCAGC
>CAXUCM010000113.1:266-9478 GCA_964249315.1 uncultured Acetobacteraceae bacterium
TCGCCAGCCTCACCGCGCGTTGCCAGCCGCGATACTTGCGGTCGCGCAGGGCGGGTTCGATCGACGGCGCGAACTGCCGCGAGACCGACCAGCCGGCGGCGAACGCGTCCGGCTCCGGCAGCAACCCGGCATCCAGGCCGGCGAGGTAGCCCGCACCCATCGCGGTGGTCTCGCGAAAGGCCGGACGCTCCACCTTGAGGTCGAGCATGTCGGCGAGGAACTGCATGGTCCAGTCGCTCGACGACATGCCGCCATCGACCCGGATCACCAGCGCGTCGGCAGTCTCGCCGTAATCGGCCAGCATCGCCGCGAGCAGGTCGCGGGTCTGGTAGCCGATGCTCTCCAGGATCGCCCGGGCGAACTCCTTCTTGGTGGTGCCGCGGCTGACCCCGGTGATCAGGCCGCGCGCGTGGCTGTCCCAGTGCGGCGCGCCGAGCCCGGTGAACGCCGGCACCAGGTAGACCGGCTGATCCGGGTCGGCGCTCTCTGCCAGCCGTCCGGTCTCGGCGGCGCTCTCGACCAGGCCGAGCCCGTCGCGCAGCCACTGCACGCCGGCGCCGGCCGAGAAGATCGACCCTTCGAACGCGTAGGTGCGCCGCCCGCTCCGCTGCCAGGCGATCGTGGTCAGCAGCCGGTGCCGCGACGGCTTCGGCTCGTCGCCGATATGGAGCAGCACGAAACCGCCGGTGCCGTAGGTGGCCTTCACCGTACCGGGCCGGAAGCAGGCCTGTCCGACCAGGGCCGCCTGCTGATCGCCGGCGATGCCGCGCACCGCGATCCCGCCGCCGAACAGGTCGGCACTGGTCTCGCCGAACCAGCCGGTCGAATCGCGGATCTGCGGCATCATGCAGGCCGGCACCTCGAACAGGGCGAGCATCTCCTCGTCCCATTCCCCGGTGCGGATGTCGCACAGCAGCGTGCGCGACGCGTTGGTCGCATCGATGGCGTGCACCGCGCCTCTCGTCAGGCGCCAGAGCAGGAAACTGTCGACGGTGCCGAAGGCGAGCCGCCCGGACTCGGCCTGGGCGCGCGCGCCGGGCACGTGATCGAGCATCCAGCCGATCTTGGTCGCGGAGAAATAGGGATCCAGACGCAGGCCGGTGCGCGCGGCGACGCGCTCGGCATGGCCCGCCGCCTCCAGCGCCTCGCAGCGATCGGCGGTGCGCCGATCCTGCCAGACGATCGCGTTGCAGATCGGCCGGCCGCTCTCGCGCTCCCAGACCAGCGTCGTCTCGCGCTGGTTGGCGATGCCGAGAGCGGCGACGTCGCGCGCCTGCAGGCCGGCCTGCTGCATGGCGCTGCGGGCGGTGCCGAGCGCCGTCGCCCAGAGCGTCTCCGGGTTGTGCTCGACCCAGCCCGGCTGCGGATAGATCTGCGGGAACTCCTCCTGCGCGCTCGCGACCGGACGCATCTCGGTGTCGAACACGATCGAGCGCGTCGAGGTGGTGCCCTGGTCGATCACCAGGATGTGGGCCGCCATCGCAATTCCCTTCAAGGCCAGGGCTCTGCCCTGGACCCGCTCAAGGCGCAGCCTTGAGAATCCGTCTATCTCGCCGCGGGTGCCTGCCAGCTCTTGATCAGCTCGTCGTAGTCGACGGTCTCGCCGGGCGGTTTCTCGTTGGCGAGCTTGCGCTGCGGCGCCAGGTGGCCGTCGGTCTCGGCCTTCTTGTACCAGTATTCCGCCGTGCGCGGCTTGTTCATCAGCGGCCCGCGATCGCCCTGCACGCCGGAGCGCTCGATGCGCGCCATGATCGCGTCCTGGTCGCGGGCAAGCCCGTCCATCGCCTCCTGCGGCGTCACCGCGCCGGCGATGGCGTTGGACACGTTCTGCCACCAGACCTGCGCCATCTTGCCGTAATCCGGCACGTTGACGCCGGTGGGCGTCCACTGCTTGCGCGCGGGGCTGCGATAGAACTCGACCAGGCCGCCCAGCTTGGGCGCGAGATCGGTCATCGCCTGGCTCTGGATGTCGCTCTCCCGGATCAAATGCTGGGTCAGCAGCGATTTCTTCAGGCTCACCGTCTTCGCGCCGGTGAACTGCGCGTAGAGCCAGCCTGCCTTCACCCGCTCGGGTTGCGCATATTTCAGCATCGTCCAGCAGCCCTGGTCCTGGTAGCCGAGCTTCATGCCCTGCTTCCAGTAGGCGCCGTGCGGGCTCGGCGCCATGCGCCATTTCGGCGTGCCGTCCGCGTTCATCACCGGCGAGCCGGGCTTGGTCATGGTCTCGGAGAAGGTGGTGTACCAGAAGATCTGCTGGGCGATATGGCCCTGCCCCGGCACCGGGCCGGCCTCCAGGAAGTCCATTCCGGCAGCCTCCGGCGGCGCATACTTCTTGAGCCAGTCGACGAACTTGGTCAGCGCGTAGACCGCGGCCGGACCGTTGGCGTCGCCGCCGCGGGTGATCGAGGACCCTCTCGGACGGCCGCCCTCGTTGCGTATGCCCCACTCGTCCACCGGCAGGCCGTTCGGCAGGCCGCGATCGCCGCTGCCGGCCATGGACAGCCAGGCGTCGGTGAAGCGCCAGCCCAGCGACGGGTCCTTCTTGCCGTAATCCATGTGGCCGTAGACGCGCTGCCCGTCGATCGTCTTGACGTCGTTGGTGAAGAACTCGGCAATGTCCTCGTAGGCCGACCAGTTCACCGGCACGCCGAGCGCGTAGCCGAACTTCTGCTTGAACTGCGCCTTCAGCTCCGGACGCTTGAACCAGTCGTACCGGAACCAGTACAGGTTGGCGAACTGCTGGTCGGGAAGCTGGTACACCTTGCCGTCGGTGAAGCTGGCGAAGGAGAGGCCGATATAATCCTTCAGGTCCTGCGTCGGGTTGGTGACGTCCTTGCCGTCGCCGGCCATGAAGTCGGTCAGCGAGCCGCCGATGATGTCGTTGTAGCGCGGATGCGTGCCGATGAAGTCGGAATCGTTCATCCAGAAATCGTAGATCGGCCGACCGGACTGCATCTCGACCTCGATCTTGTCGACCAGGAGCCCTTCATCCATCAGGTCGTGATTGACCTTGATGCCGGTGATCTCGTTGAAGGCGCGGGTCAGCGTCTTGGATTCGTACTCGTGGACGTTCAGGATTTCCGAGACGGTGTTCAGCGTCATCCCCGCGAACGGCTTCGATGCCTGGATGAACCATTCCATCTCCGCCATCTGCTCGTCCTTGCTGAGCGTGGAGGGCTGGAACTCGCTGTCGATCCACTTCTTCGCGGCATCCTTCTGCCGGCCCGCATCGAACGCGGCCTGCGCATGGACCGCCGGTGCCGGCAACAGGGCAGTGCCCGCGACCGCAGCCGCGCCGCCGACGATGACTTCACGCCGTTTCATCTGGTTTCCTTCCCGGGTGTCGATTGATGTTTTTTGCCCTACGCGTAACGAAACATCGCGGCGCTGTAGAGAAGTGCGGCCGCGATCGGGTAGTACACGTTATCGCCGCCGGTGATCCGTATCCAGAGGATGAAGATGAAGGCGCTGCCGATCAGCGAGACGAACAGCCGGTCGCCGCGCGTGGTCGGAAAGCGCAGGATGCCGCGACGCGGCAGCTCCGGACGCCAGATCGCGAGCAGCGTCATCACGACGAGCACCGCGGCGATGGCGGCGAAGAAGATCGCGGTCTGCCAGGTCCATGCCATCCAGGCCATTCCGCAGCACTCCCGTCTCAGACTCGCCCGAGGGCGAAGCCCTTGGCGATGTGGTTGCGCACGAACCAAATCACGATGCCGCCGGGGATCATCGTCAGCACGCCGGCGGCAGCCAGCAGACCCCAATCCATGCCCGCGGCGGAATAGACCCGCGTCATCACGGCGACGATCGGTCGCGCGTTCACCGTGGTCAGGGTGGAGGCGAGCAGCTGCTCGATCCAGGAGAACATGAAACAGAAGAAGGCGGCGACGCCGATGCCGTTGGCGATCAGCGGCAGGAAGATCCGCACGAAGAAGCGCGGGAACGCGTAGCCGTCGAGTGCCGCCGTTTCGTCGATCTCGCGCGGCACGCCGGAGATGAAGCCCTCCAGGATCCAGACCGCCAGGGGCACGTTGAACAGGCAGTGCGCCAGCGCCACCGCCCAGACCGTGTCGAACAGGCCGACGGAATAATACAGATTGAAGAACGGCATCGCGTACACCGCGGGCGGCGCCATCAGGTTGGACAGCAGCCAGAAGAACAGATGCTTGTCGCCGACGAAGCGGTAGCGGCTGAAGGCATACGCCGCCGGCAGGGCGATGGTCACCGAGATCACCGTGTTCAGCGCGACGTAGGTCAGCGAATGCGCGAAACCGCCGTACCAGGCCGGATCGGTGAAGATGTGCCGGTAGTTCGCCAGCGTAACCGGGTGCGGCCAGAAGCTCAGCCCGGAGACGATCTCGGCGTTGGTCTTGAAGCTCATGTTCAGCAGCCAGTAGATCGGCAGGAACAGCGCCAGCAGGTAGGCGACGATGCCGATGCTGCGGCCGCGTATGCGCATCACGCGACGCCTCGCCGCTCGATCTGCGTCATCACCGTGAAGAACACCCAGCAGATCAGCAGCGTGATCAGGTTGTAGACCAGCGACATCGCCGCGCCGTTGCCGAGATCGACCTGGCCGAGCGCGATCTTGACCAGGTCGAGCGAGAGGAAGCTGGTCGCCGAACCGGGGCCGCCGCCGGTCACCACCGAGGGCTCGGTATAGATCATGAAGCTGCCCATGAAGCGCAGCAGCACCGCGATCACCAGCACCTTCTGCAGCTTGGGCAGCTCGATGTTGCGGAACACCGACCAGCGCCCGGCGCCGTCGATGCGCGCCGCCTGGTAGAAGGCGTCCGGGATCGACTTCAATCCGGCATAGGACAGCAGCGCCACCATGCCGGTCCAGTGCCAGACATCCATCACCACGATGGTCGCCCAGGCCGAGGTCGGATCCTGGGTGTCGTTGTAGGGAATGTGCAGACCGTTCAGCGCCGCGCCGAACAGGCCGATATCCTGTCGCGCGAAGATCTGCCAGATCGTGCCCACCACGGTGTACGGGATCAGCAGCGGCAGCGCCACCAGCACCAGGGTGGCGCCGACCTGCCAGCCCTGCCTCGGGATGCACAGCGCCACGCCGATGCCGAGCGGCAGCTCGATCAGCAGCACCACCAGCGAGAACACCAGGTTGCGCACCAGCGCGCCGGCGAAGCGGCCGCCGATATCGGTGCTTGGATCGAGCAGGTTCTGGAACCAGGCGAGACCGTTCCAGAAGAAATGGTTCTGCCCCATGGTGTCCTGCACGGAGTAGTTCACCACCGTCATCATCGGCACGATCGAGGAGAACAGCACGAACGCCAGCACCGGCAGCACGAACAGCCAGGCGCGGTTGTTCCAGGGTTTGTCAAACATGCGAGATCCGGTGCTCGTCGACAAAGACATGCAGATGCTCGGGCGCGATCGCGAGGCCGGCCCGATCGCCGGACAGGACGAGATCGGGCGGCAGGCTCACCGTCGCCTCGTGCGGGCCGATCGCCACGCGCGCGAGGCGGCGCCGGCCGAGATCCTCGATGCGCAGCACGCGCACCGGCACGCCGCCCCGCACGGTCAGCTGCGCGTAGTCCGGCCTGAAGCCGATCTGCAGGCTGCGGCCGGCGGGCACCGCCGGGTAGCTGCCGTCGAGCTCGAAGCTCTCGCCGCCCGCATGGGCGCGCGCGCCGTCGAGTGCGGCCGGCAGGAAGTTCATCCCCGGCGAGCCGATGAAGTAGCCGACGAAGCGGTGCGCCGGCCGCTCGAACAGCTCCGACGGCGTGCCGATCTGCAGCACCTGCCCCTCGTTCATCACCACCACCTCGTCGGCGAAGGTCATCGCCTCGACCTGGTCGTGGGTGACGTAGATCATCAGCAGGTCGAGCGCGCGATGCACCGATTTCAGCTTCGAGCGCAGCTCCCATTTCAGCGCCGGATCGATCACGGTGAGCGGCTCGTCGAACAGCACCGCGGAGACGTCGGCGCGAACCAGGCCGCGGCCGAGCGAGATCTTCTGCTTGGCGTCCGCGGTCAGGCCGCGCGCGCGCCGCCGCAGCACCGGGCGCAGGTCGAGCAGGTCGGCGATCTCGCCGACGCGGACCTCGATCGCGCGCCGGTCCATGCCGCGGTTGCGCAGCGGAAAGGCGAGGTTCTCCGCCACCGTCATGGTGTCGTAGATGACCGGAAACTGGAACACCTGCGCGATGTTGCGCCTCTCCGTGGCCAGGCGGGTGACGTCGACGCCGTCGAACAGCAGCCGTCCGTCCGACGGCACCACCAGGCCGGAGATGATGTTCAGCAGCGTCGTCTTGCCGCATCCCGACGGGCCCAGCAGCGCATACGCGCGGCCGTTCTCCCAGACATAGTCGAGCGGCTTCAGGGCGTAGCGCGTCCTGTCCGCGCCCGGCGCGGCGCGCTTGCCGCCGGCCTCGTAGGCGTGCGCGACATGGTCGAGGGTTATGCTGGCCATGCGTCGATCCCCGCGGAGACCGGCGCCGGCACCGCGTCGGCGGGATCGCGCGGTGCCGCCACCAGGCTGCCATCCTCGTCGAACACGAAAACCCGGCCCGGATCGACGCGGATCTCCGCCGGCGCGCCCGGCTCGAAATCGTGCACGCCGAGCACCAGCGCCACCCAGGTGGCGAAGCCGAGATCGACGTGCACGAAGCTCTCCGAGCCGCTGATCTCGGTCACCGAGACGGTGCCGGCGAAGGCCTCGGCGGCGCCACTGACCCGGCCGAGCCGGGCATCCTCGACGCGAAAGCCGACGACGTAGCTGCCGTCGGGAACCCCGGGCAGCAGGCTGGCCGCGGGAACCTGCCGGCCGCCCTCGAGGAACACCGTGTCGCCTTGCTTGCGGACCGCGAGCTCGTTCAGCGGCGGATCGGAGAACACCCGCGCCGCCTCGATATTGGCGGGGCGGCGGTACAGGCGCGGCGTCGCGCCGAGCTGGGTGACGCGGCCCTGCCAGAGCGTGGCGGTGGTGCCGCCGAGCAGCAGCGCCTCGCTCGGCTCGGTGGTCGCGTAGACCAGGATCGCGCCGCTGGCGGCGAACAGGCGCGGCAGCTCCTCGCGCAGTTCCTCGCGCAGCTTGTAGTCGAGGTTGGCCAGCGGTTCGTCCAGCAGCACCAGCTCGGCCCGCTTGACCAGGGCCCGGGCGATGGCGACGCGCTGCTGCTGGCCGCCGGAAAGCTGCGCCGGCAGCCGTTGCAGGAACGCATCCAGCCGCAGCACCCGGGCGGCCTCGCGCACCCGCTGCTCGATCTCCGGCTTGCCCAGCCCCGCCACGCGCAGCGGCGAGGCGATGTTCTCGTAGACCGACAGCGACGGATAGTTGACGAATTGCTGGTAGACCATCGCCACCGAGCGTTTGCGCACCGGCACACCCAGCACGCTGGCGCCGTTGACCTGGATCTGGCCGACGCTGGGCTTGTCGAGCCCGGCCATCAGCCGCATCAGCGTGGTCTTGCCGGCCAGCGTCGGTCCGAGCAGCACGTTCATCGTGCCGCGCTCGAACCGCAGCGAGACGTCGCTGATATGGATCTCCTGGCCGAAATGCAGCCCGACGCGATCGAGCACCAGGCTCATGCGCCCGGCTCCCCGATCGCGGCGGGCACCGCTTCCATCCGCGCCAGTGCGGCATCGATGCTCGCGATCTCGTCCGGCGTGAGCCGCAGCCCGAGCTTGCTGCGCCGCCAGACCGCGTCTGCGGCGGTGCGCACCCATTCCGTGCGCACCAGGTAGCGCAGCTCCGCCTCGGTGAAGTCGGCGCCGAAATGCCGGCCGAGATCGGCCATGCCGGCGGCCCCGTCGAGGATCTCGTGGATGCGCGTGCCGTAGGCCCGCAGCAGCCGACGCAGATGATCGTCGGACAGGAACGGGTAGAGCTTCGCCGCGGCGGATCGCAGCGCCTCGAAGCCGTCGATCGGGAAATCGCCGCCGGGCAGGCTGTCGCGTCCGGTCCAGCCGGCCGGCCGGCCGCGTGCCGCCGGCAGATGCGGCGCCAGCCTGGCCAGTGCCGCCTCGGCGAGCCGGCGATAGGTGGTGATCTTGCCGCCGAACACCGAGAGCAGCGCGGGCGTGGCGTCCGCGGCATCGAGCTTGAGCACGTAGTCGCGCGTGGTGACCTGGGCGGCGCCGTCGCCGCTCTCGTCGAACAGCGGCCGCACCCCGGAATAGGTCCAGACCACCATGTCCGGCGTCACCGCGTGGCGGAGATAGTCCGACGCGGACCGGCACAGATAGGCGATCTCGTCCGCCGTCGCGTGCACCGCGGCGACGTCGCCGTGATAGTCGCGGTCGGTGGTGCCGATCAGGGTGAAATGCCGCTCGTACGGAATGACGAAGAAGATCCGGCGGTCCGCGTTCTGGAAGATGTAGCAGCCGTCATGATCGTAGAGCCGCGGCACGACGATGTGGCTGCCCTGCACGAGCCGCACCGGCGCGCGCGCGTTGTCGCGCATCACCAGCTGCGCGACGTCGCCCACCCAGGGGCCGGCCGCATTGATCAGCGTCCGCGCGCGGATGCGCGTCGGCGCCGCCGCGTCGGGTCCCTGCAGCACCACGTGCCAGAGACCGTCGCGACGCTCGGCCGAGACGCAGCGCGTGCGCGGCGCCACCGTCGCGCCGAGATCGGCCGCCGCCCGGGCGTTGAGCACGACGAGGCGGGAATCCTCCACCCAGCAGTCGGAGTACTCGAAGCCGCGCTTGAACTCGGGCTTCAGCGGCGCGCCGGTGACGTCGCGGTCCAGCCGCACCACCCGGGTCGGCGGCAGCTTCCTGCGGCCGCCGATATGGTCGTACAGGAACAGGCCGAGCCGCAGCAGCCAGCGCGGCCGCAGCTTGCGGTGGTAGGGCAGCACGAAGCGCAGCGGCCAGATGATGTGCGGCGCGATGCCCCAGAGCACCTCGCGCTCCAGCAGCGCCTCGCGCACCAGCCGGAACTCGTACTGTTCGAGGTAGCGCAGGCCGCCATGCACCAGCTTGGTGGAGGCGCTCGAGGTGCCGGAGCCGAGATCGTTCTGCTCGCACAGGAACACGCTCCAGCCGCGCCCGGCGGCATCGCGGGCGATGCCGCAACCGTTCACGCCGCCGCCGATGATGGCGATGTCGTAAATCAAGCCTGGATCCAAGGCGCCGTGCCTCCCGCCTGCCTGCGTCTGTCGCGCACTTGCCGGTAGCGCAGCATGGTCACGAACAAAACGAACGCACAAGCGCAAAAAGCGCGCGGGTGAATGATCAGAAGC
>CAXUCM010000114.1:0-9446 GCA_964249315.1 uncultured Acetobacteraceae bacterium
GTCCAGCATCGCCGCCATGTGGTCGGCGAGCGTCTCGCCATGCACCCGGCGCGGCGGCTCGAGCCGCTCGTACAGCCCGTGCTGTTCGGCCAGCCAGCCCGGATTGTCGCGCAGGAAGCGGACCACCTGGTCGGGATCCGGCGCGCCGCTCCTCACGCGACGCCGCCGCGCATGATTGCGGCGGCCGCCATGCGCCCCCACACTAGCAACCATCCACGCCGGCAGAGAGAGCGTTCCCTGGAGATCATCACGCCGCCCAGTCTAGACGTCCCGCACCGGACAGGGAACAGGGCGCTGCTTCGGGTGCCGGGCAAGCGCGTCAAGGTGCTGCTGCCCTATCCGTTCCCCGGCGCGTTCGACTATCTCGCGCCGAGCTCGGGCTCGCTCGAACCCGGCGACGTGGTGGTGGTGCCGCTGAACCGGCGCGAGGAGATCGGCGTGGTCTGGGACGAGGATGCCGAGCTGCCGGCCGAGTTCCGGTCGCCGCCGGTCGCCGCCGTCGCCGAGTCCCGCCTCAAGCCGGTCGGCGCGGTGCTCGACGTGCCGCCGATGCCGCGCGCCTCGCGCCGCTTCGTCGACTGGGTGGCCGGCTACACGCTGACCCCGCCGGGCCTGGTCATGGCGATGGCGCTGCGCCTGCGGGCGTTCGCCGCCGCGCGGCCGCGGACCGGCTGGATCGCCGCCGTCCCGCCGCCCGATGCGGCGAAGCTGACCCCGGCCCGTGCGCGCGTGCTCGCCGCCCTGCAGGGGCAGGCGCCGCGCGACGGCGCCGAGCTCGCTCGCGCCGCGGGCACCGGCATCGGCGTGATCCGGGCGATGGCCGAGGCCGGCCTGCTGCGGCCCGCCGGGCTCGTGCCGCCGCCCGCCTTCCGGCGCCCGGACCCGGCGCGTCCGGGAGCGGCGGTGCTGTCGCCGGGGCAGTCCGCCGCCGCGGCGTCCCTCTGTGCCGTGGTGCGCGATCGGCAGTTCTCGGTGACCCTGCTCGAGGGCGTCACCGGCTCCGGCAAGACCGAGATCTACCTGGAGGCGGTCGCCGCCTGCATCGAGGCCGGACGCCAGGCGCTGGTGCTGCTGCCGGAGATCGCGCTGTCCTCGCAATGGCTGCAGCGCTTCTCGCGCCGCTTCGGCGTCGAGCCGGCGGTCTGGCACTCCGATCTCGGCTCGAAGCGGCGCAGCATCGCCTGGCGCGCGGTCGCCGACGGCGAGGCCGCGGTGGTGGTGGGCGCCCGCTCGGCGCTGTTCCTGCCGTTCACCGATCTCGGCCTGGTCGTCGTCGACGAGGAGCACGAGACCGCCTTCAAGCAGGAGGACGGCGTCACCTACAACGCGCGCGACATGGCGGTGGTGCGCGGGCGCCTGTCCGCGGCACCGGTGGTGCTGGTCTCGGCGACGCCGAGCCTGGAGACGCTGGCCAACGTCGAGGCCGGTCGCTATCGCCGCCTGACGCTGCCGGTGCGCCACGGCGGCGCCAGCCTGCCTTCGGTCTGCGCGATCGACCTGCGCGAGGCGCCTCCCGAGCGCGGCCGCTTCCTCTCGCCGGTGCTGGACGCCGCCATCGCCGAGACGCTGGCGCGCGGCGAGCAGGCGATGCTGTTCCTCAACCGCCGCGGCTACGCGCCGCTGACGCTGTGCCGCGCCTGCGGCCACCGGCTGGGCTGCCCGAACTGCACCGCCTGGCTGGTCGAGCATCGCGCCCGCCGCATCCTGACCTGCCATCATTGCGGTCACACCGAGCCGGTGCCGCCGGGCTGTCCGGCCTGCGGCGCGCAGGCCAGCCTGACCCCGATCGGCCCGGGCGTGGAACGCATCACCGAGGAGGTGCGCCTGGCCTTTCCCGCCGCACGGCTGCTGGTGATGGCGAGCGACACGCTGCCCGGACCGCACGCCGCCGCCGAGGCGGTGCGACGCATCGCCGCGCGCGAGATCGACCTGATCGTCGGCACCCAGATCGTCGCCAAGGGCTGGCACTTCCCGCATCTTACCCTGGTCGGCGTGGTCGATGCGGACCTGGGGCTCGCCGGCGGCGACCTGCGCGCGTCCGAGCGCACGGTGCAGCTGCTGCACCAGGTCGGCGGCCGTGCCGGCCGCGCCGAGGCGGCGGGACGGGTCATGCTGCAGACCTACACGCCCGAACACCCGGTGATGGCGGCCCTGATCGGCCATGATTTCGCCAGCTTCATGCAGCGCGAGGCGGAGAGCCGCAGGCCCGGCTACTGGCCGCCCTACGGACGTCTCGCGGCACTGATCGTCAGCGCCGGCGAGGCGGCCGCCGCCGATGCGACGGCGCGCGCGCTCGGCCGCAGTGCGCCGCAGGCGGATGGCGTCCAGGTGCTCGGGCCGGCGCCGGCGCCGCTCGCCATCCTGCGCGGCCGGCATCGCCGCCGGCTGCTGCTGCGCACGCGACGCGACGTCGCGGTGCAGCCCCTGCTGCGTGCATGGCTGGCCACGGTCGAGCCGCCGCGCGGCGTGCGCATCGACGTCGATGTCGATCCGATCTCGTTCCTGTAGCAACACGGTCAGGAACCGCATTGCCGGGCAAGCCGGCCACCAGCGGAATGGATGCACGTCGCATCGGTCCGGTGCACGCGACCGCCACGCGGCCCGATCCGAGGCCCGGGCTCTGCCCTGGCCCCGCTCAAGGCGAAGCCTTGAGAATCCATCCGTCCTGGATTGCGCGTCCTCTCCGACCACCTTAGCCTCCGTGGGCAGTGAACCACGAAGCAGCAACGTGATATCGACCGGCCTTGGTCTCGAACAGACGCAGCGATTCGATCAGCTTTGGGGCCGCGGTCCGTCCCCGCGCTATCGACACCTGCACCTGCGCTTCGCGCCTCTGTTTCGGGATATCCTGGCAGGCTCCTTGAGCGCGGAACTGGAGCGCCGGCTACCGTTCGATGCGATCAGGGATCTCAAGAAGGGACGCTTCACCGCCATGCGTCTTGGCAGCGCCGATGGCGGCGCTGACGCATCGATCGTGGAGTTCTTCGCCCTCATCACGGATCTCGCGGCTGCGGACTCGAATGTCGCGCAGGCGTTGCGTGCCCATTTCGGCTTCGTCGAACATGTTCTCGCCGAGCCGGGTGGACCTTATCGTCACCGTTGGCTGTCGCGCATCGCGAGGGGTGACGTCGCCGGTGCTGCGGCTGCCGAGGTGGGGGAGGCGACGCGCGAGCGGTTCGACACGAGCCTGAGCCTTCAGGACCAGCAATGGGTGGTGAACGGCAGGAAGTATTTCACGACCGGCTCGCTCTACGCGGACTGGCTGACGGTGACGGCGACGACCACGGACGGGCAGACCGCCAAATGTCTCGCGTCCCGCCACGATCCGGGGCTCGAAATCGTCGACGACTGGGACGGGATCGGTCAACGCCTGACGGCGAGCGGCACCGCACACTTCGACAACGTCCGCGTGGACGCGGGCGACATCCGCTTTGGGAACGTGGCCTTCCCCTACTCGCAGGCGTTCTTCCAGCTCTATCACCTCGCGACCGTCGCCGGCATCGCGCGCGCCGCGGCACGATCGATCTCCGACATGGTCGGCCACCGCAAACGGAGCTTCAGCCACGGCAATGACGACCTGCCATCGCGGGACCCGCAGATCCTCGAGATCGTCGGACGGGTCTGCAGCGCCGCCTACGTTGCCGGAGCCGTCGTCGCAAGTGCCGCCCGTGCGCTGCAGCACGCGGCGGAGGCCGGTGACGACGAACGCGACGCGCTGGTCACCTGCGCTGAACTGGAGGTCTGGCAAGCTCAGGATCAGGTCTTCCCTCTGGTCCTGGAGGCCACCAGCCTGATGTTCGATGCGCTGAGCGGCTCGGCGACGCGTCGCCTGAGCGGCCTCGATCGCTACTGGCGGAACGTGCGCACCATCGCCGGCCACAATCCCCGCGTCTACCGGACCCGGATCGTCGGCGACTTCGCAGTCAACGGCACCCCGCTGCCCGGCCAATGGCGCGTCGGCACGACCGACGCCTAGAGCGTTTTCCGTTCGCGTTCGCTCACGGAACCCGCTCCAGCTCGTTGTTTTGGCGAGCATCTTTATCCAATCAGATGATTCCATCTGGTCGGATGATGCTCTAGGATCCGTCCGGCATCCGCGACCTGTCCGGACTCGTCATGAAAGCAGATGCCGGCCCCGCATGACCCAGCCCGACGTCCCGTCTCCCCACATGATCCTGAGCGCGTTCACGATGGCGAGCGTCTCGCACCTGAACTACGGTCTGTGGCGCCACCCTCGCGATCAGACCCATCGCTACAAGGACGTCGCGTACTGGGTCGGGCTTGCGCGCATGCTGGACGACGCCGGCTTCGACTGCCTGTTCATTGCCGACGCGTTGGGTCCGATCGATGTCTATGGCGGCAGCCCGGCGCCGGCCCTGCGGCATGGCATCCAGTCGCCCTTGATCGATCCGCTTCTGCTGGTGTCGGCGATGGCGGCAGCCACGACCTCGCTGGGATTCGGCGTGACCGTGTCCACGACCTACGAGTTCCCCTATCTCCTGGCGAGGAAGTTCACGACGCTCGATCATCTCACCGAGG
This sequence comes from uncultured Acetobacteraceae bacterium, assembly GCA_964249315.1. Classification (GTDB taxonomy): domain Bacteria; phylum Pseudomonadota; class Alphaproteobacteria; order Acetobacterales; family Acetobacteraceae; genus Lichenicoccus. Next base: position 4,540 of record CAXUCM010000114.1, read on the forward strand.
GCCGCATCGGCTGGAACATCGTGACCTCGCAGCAGGACAGCGCGGCACGGAACCTGGGGCTGCAGCAGCAGGTTCCGCACGACGAACGCTACCGGCGCGCCGACGAGTTCATGGACGTCGTCTACAAGCTCTGGCTCGGCTCATGGGAGCAGGACGCCGTGCAGCGCCGCGTCGTTGCGGGCGACCTCGGCCAGTCCGTCTATACCGATCCGGACCGGGTTCATCCGATCCGCCACGATGGGCGGTATTTCCAGGTGCCGGACGGCCATGTTGCCGAGCCGAGCCCCCAGCGCGTACCGCTTCTCCTGCAGGCGGGCAGTTCGGAGAGCGGCATCCGCTTCGCCGCACGCCATGCGGAGGTGGTCTTCGTCGTCGGCGCCGATGCGCAGGGAACGCGCCAGAACGTCCGCCGCATCAAGGAGGCCGCCGCAGGCCTCGGACGTGACCCTGCGGGCCTGAAGTTCATCACCGCCGCCGCGATCGTGACCGGCGGGACGGCCTCGGAAGCCGACCGCAAGTTCCGCGAGTACCGTGCCTGCTTCGATCCGGAAGGATCCATCATCCATTATGCCTCGATGACGGGCGTGGACTTCTCAGGGCAGCGCCCGGATCAGCAGCTGTCATATGTCAGGACCGAAGCGAGCCAGTCCGTGCTGAGCCAGTTCGACCAGGCGGTCAGCGGTCGAAGCTGGAGCCTGGCGGAAGCGACCGATCCCGCGCACGGCTTCGGGCGCGCAAGAACGTTCGTCGGCGCGCCGGACCGCGTCGCCGACGACATGCAGGGCTGGCTTGGCGACTCCGAGACGGATGGGTTCAACCTCATACAGATCCTCAACCCGGAGACCTACCAGGATTTCATCCGGTTGATCCTCCCGGAGCTCCGCCGTCGCGGGTGTCTTCGCGAACGCGGCATCCTTCCCCTGCGCCGCAAGCTGTTCCCGCAACTGGCCTCGGCCTTGCCTGCGCCCGACCACCCGGCCAGCCGGTTCGCACGTCCGGCTGCTCGCGCGGGCTGACCTGCCGCGAGATCCACGCGGCTCCGGCCGCGCCCACGACAGCAAGCACTTGGTCAGGAAGTCGCGATGTCCCGCCAGAGCCGGCCCACATTGCTGCACTCGCCGCTGATGTTCAGGATGCAATATCTCGGCCTGCTGGTGTTCATGATCGGCGACGGTGTCGAGGTGGGCTACCTGTCTCCGTTCCTGGTCTCCACCGGCCTGAGCGAGCATGACGTCGCCCTCATGTTCACGCTCTATGGCGTGGTGGCGGCCTGTGCTGCCGGATGTTCCGGCGTGCTCTGCGAGAGGATCGGGGTCCGCCGCACCATGGCCGCCGGATTGGTGCTCTGGATGGTTCCGCAGGTCGTCTTTCTCGGGCTTGGCCTGCGGGGTCACGTCGCGTGGGTTCTGCTGGCGAGCTACGCCGTCCGCGGCGCCGGCTACCCGCTGTTCGCCTACGGGCTGCTGACGCTCCTGGTCAAGTCGGTCGAGAAGAGCCGCCTGGGGCTGGCAGTCGGCCTGTTCTGGTTTTGCTTCAGCTGCGGGCTGCCGACCCTCGGGACGGTTGCCGCGCAGTTCCTGCTCCCGCTTGCAGGACCGGTCTCGACATTGTGGATCGCGCTGGCGGCGGTTGCTCTCGGCGGCCTGATCGCAATCGGGCTCCTCCCGGCGGTGCCGGGCGCCGGTGTCGGCCCCGGCAGCTGGCGGAGCAACGGTATCATGGTGCGGGCGGTCATCGGGGTCGTTCGAGAGAACCCGGTCCTTGGGCTGGCCTGCGCGGTACGGGCGATCAACTCCAGCCCCTCGCATGGGATCGTGATCTTCATGCCGCTCTACTTCACGCGCACGCTGCATCTTCCGATGAGTCGCTGGCTGATCTTCCTCGAGGTGATCTTCGCCAGCAACATCGTCTTCAACCTGCTCGTCGGGACGATCAGCGATTTCCTCTCCTGGCGCCAGACGATCGTCTGGGTGGGCGGAGTCGGCAGCGCGGTGAGCTGCCTGGGCTTGTACTGGATGCCTTCCGCCTTCGCGTCCGGCGGCGGTGCCGCGTTCGATGCTGCGGCCGTGCTGTTCGGGATGACGCTTGCCGGCTACGTCCCGCTTTCGGCATTGACCCCATCGCTGCTGCCCCAGCATGAAGGGGTCGCCATGTCCGCCCTCAATCTCGGGGCGGGATGCAGCGTCTGGCTCGGACCCTTGATCGTCTACCTGTTCGAGCCGGTGGCGGGGGTGAAGGGCGTGATCCTCATCTATTCCGGGCTGTTCCTGTCGAGCGCGGTCATGGCTCGATACATCGTGCCCGGCAAGGCCTCGTCCGAGCCGCGCCTGGCGATGACCTGAAGCGATGGAAGGCACCATGTCCCACACGCCTGGACAGTCGACGCTCGGCATCGAGAAGGTTTCGGCCCGCATCGGCGCCGTGGTCACCGGCATCGATGCGCGGCAGGACCTGACCGAGACCCAGAAGGATCATCTGCGGTCTGCCCTGGTCAAGTACAAGGTGATCTTCCTCCGCGCGCAGCATCTCGACGACGTACAGCATGAAAAGCTGAGCCGGGTTTTCGGAGAGCCCGTGCTCCATCCGACCATTCCTGCCGCCGAAGGCACGTCGTACACGTTCGAGCTCAAGTCGAAGAGCGGTCGCTCGACCGATTCGTGGCATACCGACGTGACGTTCGTGCCCGCCTATCCGAAGGCGTCCATCTTGCGGGCGATCGAGATCCCGCCCTATGGCGGGAGCACGATCTGGGCGAACACGGCGGCGGCCTACGACGCGCTGCCCGAGCCTCTGCAGGCATTCGCCGACCGGCTCTGGGCGGTGCACAGCAACGACTACGACACGAACTTCAGCAAGCTGGACAGGAAGGCCGACGAGATCGCGCAGTTCCGGGCCGCCTTCATCTCCAAGCTCTACGAGACGGAGCACCCGGTGGTACGCGTCCACCCGGAGAGCGGCGAGAGGACCCTCGTCCTGGGGCATTTCGTCAAGGGGCTGGTCGGATTCGCGACTCGGGACGCCAACAAGATCGTGGAGATCCTGCAAGGCTACGTGACGGAAATCGAGAACACCGTCCGCTGGATCTGGACTCCGGGCGACGTGGCGGTCTGGGACAATCGTGCAACCCAGCATTACGCGCCGGCCGACTTCGATCTTCATGGAAGGAAGCTGCAACGCATCACGGTCGCAGGCAATGTCCCCGTCGCCGTCGACCGGCGAACCAGTCGATTGATGCCAGGCCCGGACGATGGAAAGAACATCGCCCATTGACTGGATGGATCCTCAAGGCTGAGCCGTGAAAATCCACCTGGAGGTTTCCGAGGGCGAGCCTTTGGCGATCGAGCCGCGAAGCGGATCGATTGGGGGCGGAGCCCCGATCTTGGACCTTCGCTTAGCCTTGCTTCTCGAACGCGCCGGAGATGGTCAGGCTGACCATGTCGCCGATCAGCGGCACGTAGGTGCGCACGCCGAAATCGCTGCGCCGGACCGCGCCGGTAAGGTCGAAGCCGACGGTGACCTTGTGGTCGAGCGGGTTGATCCCGGAACCGACCAGCCTGGCGTGGAAGCTGGCCGGCCGGGTGATGCCGTGCAAGGTGAGATCTCCGGTGACGGTCGCGGCGTCGGGGCCGAGCGGCGTCACCGCGGTCGATTTGAACACGATCTCCGGGTCGGCGGCGGCGTCGAGCCAGGTGCTGCTCTTCAGTTCGCTGGTCAGCTTGTCGCTGGTCGTGGTCACCGAGCGCACCGGCACGTGGATCTCGAAGCGGCTGTTCGCCGGCGCCTTCGCGTCGAGCTCGAGCGAGCCGCTGGCGCCGCTGAAGCCGCCGTAATAGGTCGAGAAGCCCATGTGCGAGACGCCGAACAGCACCTGGGTATGGCTCGGATCGACGGCGTACTGGCCGCTCTCGACCTCGGCCGGGTCGGCGCTGGAGGGCAGGCGGCCCTGCGCGCACGAGACCGCCGGCAGGGCGGCGGCGAGCAGGGCGCCGGCCAAGGAGCGGGCAAGCGGGGCGCGGGTCAGCGGTCTGGATGCGGGCATCGGCTCATCCTGTACTGTCATGATGCGGCATTGTGCCCGAAGCGGGCGCAAGCACAATCCGGTCGATCGCCTCCCACGGTCCGCCCAGGTAGCGCCAGAGCAGCAGCGTCGTGCCCTCGGTGCGCCAGGGCGCGAAGCCGCAGGCGAGGCGTTGCAGCGTGTCGCGGGCCTGCTCCGGGGTGACCTTGTTCTGCACCGTGACGTGCGGCCGGAACCGCTGGCGGTCCTGCGGCGTGAGCCATTCCGACCAGGGCTTGGCGAGCCGGGCACGCAGGGCGGTGAGCTCGGGCGAGGTCAGCGGAAAGGCGACGCCGCGGCCGAGCGAGCGCGGCGGCTCGACCAGGATCTCCGGGCGGGTTGCTTCGAGTGCGCGCAGCAGAGCCTGGATGTCTCGGCACTCGGCGCCGGGCAGCGCGTGGAACAGCGAGACGTGCGCCGGCACCAGGTTGCGCGCCTCCGGGAAGTGCCGGGTGCGAAGCGCCTGGAACAGCGATTGCGCCGGCTCTGCCAGGCCCAGGGTCAGCAGCAGTGGCGCGTGAGGTCGGTTCGATGGCATGGTCATCTGCCGCATGATACACGCCTGATGCGGTAGCGCAGAGCGCCTCGGCTCGAGGCAGCACGCAAGATATCGAGCCCGAACACGGGTGCGACGACACGGCAGCGCCGTGGAGCAGCGAGGCGTATGCCGGGACGAGGTTGCGCCGAGACTGAACGCCGCGTGCGAACGCGGTATCCGCCGGACCGGAATGCAAGGGATGCGCTGCATCGGTCCGGAAGCAGAACTCGGCGTCGGTGTGTCGAGCTCGACGCATCTCTGGATCCCGCAAGCACGACCTCTATCATCGTCGATCGATGCGCGATCCATGTT
>CAXUCM010000115.1:0-9426 GCA_964249315.1 uncultured Acetobacteraceae bacterium
CTCGGGCAAGGCCAGGGCTCTGCCCTGGACCCGCTCAAGGCGAAGCCTTGAGAATCCGACCAGGGGCTTCCGCCTGGGTCCGGCTCGGGTGCACGCCGCCATGCGGGTCGCTGCCGGACTCCGTCTCGTCCGCGACCGCCGCCTGCGGGTGCTTGGCGAAGTAGCCGATCGCATCGTGCAGGTCGGCCAGCAGCGTATCCGCCATGTCGCGCGAGAAGCCGTGCCGGACCAGGGCGCGCATCACCGTCATGCCCTGCAGTTCGGGCACCAGCGTGTAGGCGGCGACCTGCCAGCCGCGCGTGCGCAGCCGCTCCGACAGGTCGAACAGCGTGTAGCCGGGATCGGCGCCGTGCCGGATCGTCCAGCACACCGCCGGGATGCCGAGCCGGCTGTCGCCGTCATGCAGGATCTCGAACGGATCGATCCGGCCGATCCGGTCGGCGAGATGCCGTGCCACCCCGTAGCAGCTCCGCTGCACCGCGCGGTAGCCGTCGCGGCCGAGGCGCATCAGCAGGTAGTACTGCGCGATCACCTGGCCGCCCGGACGCGAGAAGTTCAGCGCGAAGTCCGGCATGTTGCCGCCCAGGTAGTTCACCCAGAACACCAGCTCGTCGGGCAGCGCCTGCGGGTCGCGCCACATCGCCCAGCCCACGCCGAGCGGCGCCAGGCCGAACTTGTGCCCGGATGCATTGATCGATCGCACCCGCGGCAGGCGGAAATCCCAGATCAGGTCGGGCTCGACGAAGGGGGCGAGGAACCCGCCGGAGGCGGCGTCGACATGGATCGGGATGTCGTGCCCCTGCTCGCGCTCGATCGCATCGAGGCGGCTCGCGATCTCGGCCACCGGCTCGTAGCGGCCGGTGAAGGTCACGCCGAGCGTCGGCACGACCCCGATGGTGTTCGCGTCGACGCGCGCGGCGACGGCGTCGGGGGTCATGCCGAAGCATCCGGGCGTCATCGGCACCTCGCGCAGCTCGACGTCGAAATAGCGCGCGAACTTGTGCCAGCAGACCTGCACCGGGCCGGTGACCAGGGTCGGCCGCGCCGTCGACTCGCCGTCATGCCGACGGCGAGCCTCCCAGCGCCGCTTCATCGCCAGGCCGCCCAGCATCGCCGCCTCGCTCGAGCCGACCGTCGAGCAGCCGACCGCCTGTTGCGCCGTGGGCGCGTGCCAGAGATCGGCGATGATGTGCACGCAGCGGCGCTCGATCTCCGCGGTCGCCGGATACTCGTCGCGATCGACCATGTTCTTGTCGATGGACTGGTCCATCAGCCGATGGACCTCGTCCTCGAGCCAGGTCTGGCAGAAGGTCGCCAGGTTCTGCCGGGCGTTGCCGTCGAAGCCGAGCTCGTCGCGCACCAGGTTGAGCGCCGCATCGGCACGCATGCCGTGCTCCGGCAGGCGCAGCTTCGGCACCGGACGGTCCGCCGCCCGGGTCGCGTAGATGTCGGCGTCGAGCGCCTCGCGCCCGCTCCGCGTACGATGCAGCGGCATGCTGAACTCCTGAGAAATCGGGGTTCGGGGCATGAGGCCCCGACGGGTTTCAGGGCAGCGCCCTGACCTTGCTTGAACTCTTACCATCACTTCCCGTCCATGGCAGACAGGCATGAGGACCGCGGAGGAACCGCACGTGCCGGACGGCGCCGGGCTTGCGGAAAGCCGCGGTTGAGGCGACATCCCCAGCCATGGCCTATGCGGTAAAGGAAATCTTCGCGACCCTGCAGGGCGAAGGCGCGCAGTCCGGACGGGCGTCGGTGTTCTGCCGGTTCGCCGGCTGCAACCTGTGGTCGGGGCGCGAGCCGGATCGTGCCGGGGCCGCCTGCCGCTTCTGCGACACCGATTTCGTCGGCCTGGACGGGCCGGGCGGCGGCCGTTTCGGCCATGCCGAGGCGCTTGCTGACGCGGTGGCGCAACACTGGCGGGGCGGTGCGGCCGGACGCTACGTGGTGTGCACCGGCGGCGAGCCGCTGCTGCAGCTCGACCGCGACGCGATCGCCGCCCTGCACGCGCGCGACTTCGACGTCGCGGTGGAGACCAACGGCACGCTCGCGGCGCCGGCCGGGCTCGACTGGATCTGCGTCAGCCCCAAATCGGGTGCGCCGTTGCGGCAACGTCGCGGCGACGAGCTGAAGCTGGTGTTCCCGCAGGCGGGGCTCGATCCGGCCTCGCTCGAGGATCTCGAGTTCGGGCACTTCTTCCTGCAGCCGATGGACGGTCCGGCGCGGGCGGAGAACACCGCCTCGGCGGTCGCGTACTGCCTCGCCCATCCGAGATGGCGGCTGAGCGTGCAGGCGCACAAGCTGATCGGAATCGCCTGAGATGAGCGGCGCGGACGCGGCCCTGGTGCTGTTCTCCGGCGGCCAGGATTCCGCCACCTGCCTGGCCTGGGCGCTCGATCGTTTCGGCCATGTCGAGACGGTGGGCTTCGATTACGGCCAGCGCCACGTCGTCGAGCTGGCCTGCCGGTCCGCGGTCCGCCACGGCCTCGCCGCCGGCGATCCGGCCTGGGCGGCGCGGCTCGGCTGCGACCACACGCTCGAGCTCGCCGCCCTCGGCCAGCTCTCGGAGACGGCGCTGACCCGGGATGCGGCGATCGCGCTCGGCGAGGACGGCCTGCCGAACACCTTCGTGCCCGGACGCAACCTGCTGTTCCTGACCTTCGCCGCGGCGCTGGCGGTGCGTCGGGGGATCCGCCACCTGATCGGCGGCATGTGCGAGACCGACTATTCCGGCTATCCGGACTGCCGCGACGACACGCTCAAGGCGCTGCAGGTGACGCTCAATCTCGGCATGGCGCAGCGCTTCGTGCTGCACACGCCGCTGATGTGGCGCGACAAGGCGCAGAGCTGGGCTCTGGCCGAGGCGCTCGGCGGTGCCAGGCTGGTGGAACTGCTGCGTCGGGAGACGCATAGCTGCTATCTCGGCGTGCGCGACACCCTGCACGATTGGGGCCATGGCTGCGGCACCTGTCCGGCCTGCGAGCTGCGCCGTCGCGGCTGGGAGCAGTACGCGTGCCGGTGAGCCGTGATGCCGCAGCCCCGGCGCTGGTGTTCAGCCGCCGCTTCTCGATGGGCCACCGGCTGATCCGCGGCGGCAGCGAGAGCTGTGCGCTGCCGCATGGCCATAACGAGACCGTCACCGTGCGGCTGCAGGCGCGCGATCCGGCCCGCCTCGACGGCGGCCGCAACATGGTGCTGCCGTTCGCGCGCGCCAAGGCGACCTGGCACCGCTGGATCGACGCGCAGCTCGACCATGCCCTGCAGCTCGGCGAGGGCGATCCGCTGCTCGACTGGTTCGCAGCACACGAGCCGGCGCGTGCGGCGCGGATCGTCGTCACCCCGGGCGATCCGACCACAGAGCTGATGGCCTGCCTGATGATGGCCAAGCTGTCCTGCTTCCTGCGCGCCGAGGGCGACGCGCTGCGCTGCGTCGAGATCCGGCTGGAGGAGACGCCGACCAACAGCGTGGTGTTCGCCGGCGATCCGTTCGACGTCCTGCCGGCACCGCGTCCGGCCGCCGCGTGCTGGTGGCGCCGCGCCGACATGAGCATCGCCGAGCCGCCATCGGAGACACCCGACGCATGAGCCGTGAACTGACCCAGCTCGGCCAGCCCACATCCCAGCCGGCAAGCCCGGAGCAGGCGGTGCTCGAGCGCATCGCCTCGCCGCATCCGGCGCTTCGCTACCTGGTGCGCTTCACCGCGCCCGAGTTCACCTCGCTCTGCCCGGTCACCGGACAGCCGGACTTCGCCCACCTGGTGATCGACTACGTCCCCGACCTGTGGATCGTGGAGAGCAAGTCGCTGAAGCTGTACCTCACCAGCTTCCGCAATCACGGCGCCTTCCACGAGGCCTGCAGCGTGCAGATCGCCAGCACGCTGGTGCAGCGCCTGGCGCCGGTCTGGCTGCGCATCGGCGCCTACTGGTATCCGCGCGGCGGCATCCCGATCGACGTGTTCTGGCAGACCGGGGAGCCGCCGCGAGACGTCTGGATCCCGCCCCAGGACGTGCCCGGCTATCGCGGTCGCGGCTAGCGGGATATCGTCGCCACAGGCGCAGCGCAGGAGAGCCCGGGCGTGGACAACCCCCTGATGGCCGCGATCGGGCTCGCCATCGCCCGTCCGGCCTACGACCGCAGACAGGTCAAGCCCGGCATCGCCCATCTCGGCGTCGGCAACTTCCATCGCGCGCACCAGGCCTGGTACGTCGACCGGCTGCTGGGCAACGCGGCGAACCGGCCATGGGGCATCCTGGGCATCGGCGTGCTCGATACTGCGGCCGAGCGCGACAAGGCGCTCGCGCTGCAGGCGCAGGAGGGGCTCTATACGCTGACGATCTGTCCGCCGGACGCGCCGCCCTCGACGCGGCTGATCGGGTCGATCGTCGCCTACCGGCACGCGCCCGCGGATCCGGAGGCAGCACTGGGCGCGCTGGCCGATCCGGCGATCCGCATCGTCAGCCTGACCATCACCGAGGGCGGCTACAACCTCGATGCGGAGGGCCGCTTCCGGCTGGAGCAGCCTTCGGTGACCCACGACCTCGCGGGCGGGACGCCGCGCACCGCGTTCGGCCTGGTCACCGAGGCGCTGCGCCGACGACGCGAGTCCGGCGCGGGTCCGTTCACCGTGCTGAGCTGCGACAACCTGATGCATAACGGCGCCACCGCACGGGCGGCGTTCCTCGGCTTCGCGCGCGCCCGCGACGCGTCGCTGGCGGACTGGATCGAGCAGGCGGTCAGCTTCCCCAACAGCATGGTCGACGGCATCGCGCCGGTGGTGACCCCTGACGATGCGGCGCGGCTGAATGCGCAGAGCGGTGCCGCCGACCGCGCGCCGGTGTTCCGCGAGGACTTCACCCAGTGGGTGCTGGAGGATGCGTTCTGCGCCGGGCGGCCCGACCTCGCCGCCGTCGGCGTGCAGTTCACCGACGCCATCGCCCCGTACGAACTGGTCAAGCTGCGCATGCTGAACGCCGGCCACAGCATGATGGCGCTGCCCTCGATGCTGCTCGGCCACGTGCTGGTGCACGAGGCGATGCGCGACGAGGCGGTGGCCACCCTGCTCGAACAATTCCTGTCGCGCGACGCGGCGCCGCATCTGAGCGCGCCGCCCGGCATGGCGGTGGAGTCCTACGCAGCGCTGATCCTGCGTCGCTTCGCCAATCCGGCAATCCGCGATCAGGTCGGCCGCGTCGCCGGACAGAGCTCGGCCAAGCTGCCGGCGTTCCTGCGCGAGACGACCCGCGCGGTCCTCGCCGGCACGCACGTCTCGGTGCGGATCGCCTTCCTGCTCGCGTCGTTCGCGGAGTATCTGCGCGGCCATGACGACCAGGACGCCGTCTACGCGGTCTCCGAACCGCTGCTGAGCGAGGCGGACTGGGCGCTCGTGCGCGCGCACGATGCCGGCGCCTTTCTCGGCATGAGCGTGTTCGAGGGCTGGGGGCTGCAGGACTATCCCGACTTCCTGACCGAGGTGGCGGGGATCCGGCGCCTGATCGCCTCGGAAGGCACGCGGCAGACGTTGCGGGCGGTGCTGCAGGAGTAGGCGAGGCTCAGCTCTTGAAGTAGGGCTCCACCGGGCCCTGCAGCTTCATCGTCATCGGGGCGCCGCTGCGTGTCATCGTCTTGCCGATGGTGACGCGCACCCAGCCCTCGCTGACGCAATACTCCTCCACGTTGTCCTTCTCGATGCCCTTGAAGCGGATGCCGACGCCGCGCTCCAGCAGGGCCGGATCGTGGAACGGACTTTTCGGGTCGGCGGACAGCCGGTCCGGCGGCAGTGCGGTGTCCTGGCTCATCCTGGCCTCCTTGCGGGCGCAGCACCGACCTCGTAGGTGGGATCGAGGCGGCTCCTGAGATAGTCCGCACCGGTGGTCGGCGCGTAGGGCGTGGCACCGGCCCGGGGTGCCGCGATCGGCGCGATCTCGGCATCCGGGTTGGGATCGAGGAAGAAGGCGACGGAGTAGCGGTCACGTTCGGGGACGCGCACGCGATGCGGCGTCGAGCGATAGGCATCGCCGGTCCAGCGCATCAGGCAGTCGCCGATATTGCACAGCATCGCCTCCGGGATGCCGGCGACCGGCAGCCAGCTTCCGTCCAGTCCGCGCAGCTCGAGGCCAGGGCCGCCATCGGTGACCAGCAGGGTCAGGTTGCCGTAATCGGTATGCTCGCCCGCACCCGGCTGCCCCGGCGCCGCATCCGCCAGGCCGGGATAGTGCAGCAGCCGCAACACCGCCATCGGCGCATCGAGCTTGTCCTCGAAGAAGCCCTCATCGATGCCGAGATCGAGCGCCAGGCCGCGATGGATCAGCCGTCCGAGGGCGAGGCAGGCCTGGTAGTAGTCCAGCATGGCGTCCCGCCAGCCCGGCAGATCCGGCCAGAAATTGGCGCCGCGGAACGGCGTGCCGTCGGCGAGCCCCGGATGGCCGGGCGGCAGTTCGAGGCCGATATTGAAGGCCTCCTTCAGGTCGGCCGGCATCGCCGAATTGAGCCGTTCGCCGCGCATCGCGACGTAGCCGCGATTATGGCGGGAGCGCTCGATCGAGCAATGCCGCTTGCGTTCCGGCAACAGGGCGAAGAAGGCCCGCGAGGCGGCAAACACTCGCGAAAATTTGGCGTCCGGGATGCCGTGGCCGGTGACGGCGAAGAAGCCGATCTCGCGGCAGGCCTGGCCCAGCCTGTCCGCGACCGCGGATCGGTCGGCGGGATCGTCCGAACGTAGCGGTGACACGTCGATCACCGGAACGCCGGACATCCTTGCCTTCCCTTCGTGCCGGTCAGAGTTTGATGCTCAACTGCGCGCCGACGATCGCAGGATCGTTTATGTAGCCGGTCAGGTTGTCGAAGTCGATGCCGCCGACGGTGCGGATCTGGTCGAGGCAGTTCCGGCAGAACACCGCGAGCTCGTACTTGCCGTCGCCCCAGCGGTAGCCGGCCCGCACGCCAAGGTTCGCGAACGGCTGGCCGATGAACTCCTTAGATCGGTACAGGAAGAAATCGATGCTGCTGCGATAGGCCAGATCGGAATAGAGAAAGACTTCCTGTCTCGATCCAAGCGGATAGCTATATTCCAGCGACGGGTCGACGATCCAGCGTGGCGCCTGGGACAGGGAGTTCCCGTCGAGCGTCGCGTTGCCGAGCGCGTTGAGCGCGTTGGTGACGGTGCAGGCGGCGCAGACGGCGACCGAGATCGAGGGATCCTCGATCCGGGTGAAGTTGTAGCTCGCATTGACGGTGAAGGCGAGGTTCTCGGCGAGCTTCGTCTCGAAGTCCAGCTCCGCGCCCTTGCCGATCGTATCCTTGGCGTTGATCAGCCTGGTCGAGTCGCTGTTGCCGCCGACGACGGTCAGTTGCTGGCCGCTCACGTCGAAATAGTACAGGTCGAAATCGAGCTTGATGCGGTGATCGAGCAGGTAGGATTTGATCCCGACCTCCCCCGAGGTGTTCGTCTCCGCCTGGGCCACCTGGATGCCCACGAAGGCGGACGGCGCGCCGAAGCTCGGCGCCCGGAAGCCGGTTGCGAAGCGCCCGTAGAGATTGACGTTGCGCACGACCGCGTAGGTGGCGCTGAAATCGCCGCTGAGATCATGCCCCAGCGCCGACGCGGAATGGTCGCCCGCGATCGTCTGGTTGAAGATCTGCAGGATCTTGAAATGCTTGTCGTCGTACGTGTAGCGCATGCCGCCACGCAGTTCGAGACGGCGGATCGGCTTGTAGTCCAGCGAGCCGAAGGCGGCCAGCGCGGTGTTGATCTGCCGCGAGACGTTGAAGTCCGTGATCGTATTGCCGAGCATGTCGTAGTCGTCGTTCGGCGAGGTGACGGTCTCGTAGAAATAATAGCCGCCGACGAGCCAATTCAGCGGGCCCTTGTAGTTGGACTGGGCGCGGAGCTCCTGCGTGACCTGGTCGTGATCGGTGATGCCGCCGGCGGTCTCCACCGGGAACGGGATGCCGATGACCTTGCCGCTTGCGGTGGTCACCGTGGGTCCCATCGTCGGCAGGAACGAGGCGCCGAAGCCGCCGTCGATATCGCCCTGCGTGAAATAGTTCAGGATCTTCTCGAAGCCGGTGATGGAGAACAGCGTGATCGGGCCGAGATCCCAGCTCAGCCGGGCATTGCCGCCGACGGTGGCGAGCGTCTGCGTGTTCCTGCCGTCGGTGAAGATCTTGTAGGGGCTGAAGCCGGGGACGAGGTCGTTGGTGCCCGGCTCGATGATGTTGGCGCGAAACAGCTGCGAGCTGCCGTCGAGGCTGCGTCCATGCACGTTGAACAGCGCGCTGAAGCCGTCCTTCTGGTAGAGCAACTGCAGCCGTCCGCCGAAGTCGCTGTAGCCGTTGATGTCGGTGCCGTTGATCGGATCGTGCACCCAGTCGTCGCGATGCTGTTCCTGCACCGACAGGCGCACCGCCAGGTTGCTGTTGATCGGCGCGTTGATCATGCCCTCGAAATCGGCCGTGTTGAAGGTGGCGTCGGAAACGCTGTATTGCTGCGCGAACGCATCCAGCGACGGCCGCGCGGACTGGACGTTGACGACGCCGGCCGGCGCGTTGCGCCCGAACAGCGTGCCCTGCGGCCCGCGCAGGACCTCGATGTCCGCCACGTCGAAGATCGGGAATCCCTTCAGAACCGGATTTTCCTGGTCGATTTCGTCATAGACCAGCGAGACCGGCTGGGAGGCGAAGGTATTGAAGTCGGAGTTGCCGTAGCCGCGGATATAGAAGCGCGGAAAGGTGCGGCCGTTCGACGACTCGACGTTGAGGCTCGGCACGGTGTCGGCCAGGGCGCGGGCGTCGCCGCCGGCGCTGAAGATCGCGTTGATCTGCTCCGGCGTGATCACGGACGTGGAGACCGGGACGTTCTGGTCCTTCTCGGGACGCCGCGTCGCGGTGACCACCACCTCCTGCAGCTTGCCGCCAGGATCGGCCCCGGCCTTCGCCGCGGCGGCGGTGTCCGTTCGCGCAACGGGCTTGCCCGCCGGCGCCTTGGCGGCCGGAGTCGGGCTCACCGCCGCGGCGGTGCCGCTCGCACCGGCCGTCTGCGCCCAAGCCGCACCTCCTGGCAGCATCGTCGCCGCAACGATGAGCACACCCGGCCACGCGCCAGGCGGCCTCGCGCCGATCTTCCACAGCCCCATCATCGATCCTTCTCCCCAGCCAGGCGTCGCGACCGTCCCATTCCCTCGTGGCGGCCCCTCGTGGCGGCCCCTCGTGGCGGCATCGATCGTCCCAGCCCGGAGACTTCGATTCATCTTGTTATATGGAACAGTATCGAAAGATTAGACGCTGCCGGACGGTTCGCAAGCAAAATCATCAGGGCAAGCAGCGGACCATGCCGACGGTCGTTCCGGCCGACGCGCATCGATGAAAAACGAAGAGGATTTCAAAGGCTCCGCCTTTGATCGGGGTCCAGGGGTGAAACCCCTGGCCTT
>CAXUCM010000116.1:0-998 GCA_964249315.1 uncultured Acetobacteraceae bacterium
CTCGAGGCGGGCGCCGGTGCCGACGAATCGCTCGCCGCCGCCGGGTACCGGCTGTATCGCGACATGCTGATCCGCCTGCGCGACGAGACCGGCCTGTCGATGCTGCAGCCCGGGCGCTTCCTGATGCCGGCACCCGGCCCGTCGCCGCCCTGGGAGCGGTTCTTTCCGATGCGCGGCCGAGGCGGCCTGCACGGGCTGCTGTCCCGCCGCTACGACGCCTATGTCGAGGCGGTCCGCGACGGGCTGGTCTCGCCGCTGTTCGGCGAGATCGACCGGCTGGTGGTGCTGGCCGACCTGCTCGGCGCGCTGCATGGCGGCAGGCTGGCCTTCGACGACACCGCCGCCTCGCTCGCTGCCGCGGCGTCGGCGTTGCGCTGGCAGGGCGCCTGGCTCGAACGCGCCGCCGCGCTGGCCCGGTTGCGTCTGCCGCCACGGGTGATCCGGCGCGTCGCCTTCGTCGCCAGCAAGGCGGACCACGTCGCCGAGCGGCAGCGCGGCAACCTCGCCGCCCTGATGGGTCGCATGACCGATCTCGCCGCCGAGGCCGGAGCGCAAGGCACGCGACGCGCCGCCTTCGCCATCGCGGCGGCGCGCTGCACCGAGGATTTCGTCTGGACGCTGGAGGGCCACCCGGTCTCGGCGGTGCGCGGCCGCGTGCTCGGCGCGCGGCAGATGACCCGGTCCTACCCCGGCGAGGTGCCGGACACGCCGCCCGACGCGTCGTTCTGGGCGCACCCGTTCCTCAGCCTGCCGGCTTTCGAGCCGGCGCGGCTGCCCGAGGGCGGTCGTCTCGGCGTCCCGAACATCGGGCTGTCGGCGCTGCTCGAGTTCCTGCTGGAGGATCTGCTGTGAACGAGACGCGAGTTCCCGGGCTGCCGCGGATCACGCCGAGGATCGAGCTCGAGCCCGGCAGCGCCACCCGGCTGGAAGCCGCGTCGGACGACCCGCAGCCGGACAGGATCAGCCCGAAGCCGAGAACCGCGACCGCGAGCGTGAGC
>CAXUCM010000116.1:1008-9424 GCA_964249315.1 uncultured Acetobacteraceae bacterium
ACGACCCGCAGCCGGCCCTGGTCGACGGCCGGCCCGGTGCCGGCGGTGCTGGCTGGAGCATGCCGGCGCTGGTGCTGTCCGGCTTCGCGATCCTGGCGCTGGGACTGGCGGCGCTGCAGACCGGCAATTTCGTCGCCGGCGAGTTCCGGCGCGCGGCTGTGCTCGGCTGGCTCACGCTCGCGGTCGCGGTTCTCGGCTTCGGGCTGATCCTGTCCGGCTGCGCGCGCGAGTTGCGCGGTCTGCTGCGGCTCGGCGCGGTCGACCGGCTGCGTCGCGACCTCGCCGGCGCCGATGCCGACGCGCGCGTGCGCGCGGCGCGGCGCTGGGCCGGCAGCATCGATGGCGGCCGTCCGCTGCTGCCGGCGCTGGCGGCGCTGAACGATGCGGACACGATCGTGCCGCTGCTGCGTGCCGGCCTCGAGAGCGGCTTGCGGGCGCGCGCCGATCAGCTCGGCAGGCGGGCGGCGCTGCAGGTGGTCGCGGGCATGGCGGCGACGCCGGCGCCGGCGCTGGTGGTGCTGCTGATCAGTTGGCGCGGGCTGCGCCTGGTGCGTCAGGTGGCGGCCCTGTACGGGTTGCGGCCGGGCGTGTTCGGCACGCTGTCGCTGCTGCGTCGCACCGCGTTCGCGGCGAGTGCCGCCGCGGTGACCGAGGTCGCGGTGAACAGTGCCGCGCACGCGATCCTGAGCACGCCGCTGCTGACCCATCTTGCCGGCGAGATGGCCGGCGGGGCGGTGGCGGCACGGCGCATGATCGTGCTGGCCCGCGCCACCGCGGTCGCCTGCACGCCGCTGCCGCCGGAGTAGGAGATCGGGGCCTTCGGATCAGGGAGCGACGCGTCCGGGCACCGGCGGCTCCGGCGGGTAGCCGGGCGGTGTGGCGGCGAAGCAGCGGCAGGGCGCGCCGATCGGCTTGCGTACGCGCATGCGGCAGATCAGCGGCTGGCCGGTATCGGTGAAGCGCGCCTGGCAGTGCCGTCCTGGAGGCTCGTAGGCAGGCGGCGCGTAGGCAGGTGGGGGAGGCGCATCGGGCGGCGGATAGTCCTGCGACGATTGCGGCGGCGGCGGTGGCGGCGAAGCGGATGGCCCGTAGCCGTAGGATTGCGCGAATGCCGGCGAAGCGCCGAGCAGGATGATGCCGATCGCGGCGGCTCGCCTCAGGCACGACATGAACGTGTGGATCTCCTCGAACGATGGGTCATGGCTTGGCAGCCGCTTGCTGCTTGCACGCGGCGATCTGGCCGGCAAGCGCCTGGATCAGTTCCTCCGGACTGAACGGCTTGCCGCACGCGCGCCAGCCCGGACGATCGGGAGGGATCGCATCGCGTCCGTAGCCGGACAGCAGCACGAAGGGCACGCCGCACCGATCGAGCAGATCCGCGAGCGGAAACACCTTCTCGCCGCGCAGGTTGACGTCGAGCAAGGCGGCATCGGGACAGCGGGTCTGCGCCGCCGCGATCCCGTCGGCAAGGCGGCTGAACGGTCCGATCACCTCGCAGCGATGATCCTGCAGGGTCTCCTCGATGAGCACGGCGATCATGAACTCGTCCTCGACCACGAGCACGCGAAGATCGGCGAGATCGGCATGCGGAACCAGCACGCGCCGCTTCATGGGTGCCGCTCCAGCCCGGCTTGTTCGACCCCGGTCTCGGCCAGCACCGCCTGGCCGATCGGCGCACGCAGGGTGGCGCGCACGCCGTCGGCGGCGAAGTCGATCGTCGCCGATCCGGACAGCTCGTGCGCGAAGCCACGCTCGATCAGGGTGGTGCCGAAGCCCTGGCTGACCGGCCGGCCCACCGGCGGGCCGCCGCTCTCGACCCAGTCCAGCACGAAGGTCGGCGCCGGCGGTTCCGGCTCGACGCGCCAGCGCACGTGCACGCTGCCCTCCGGGCTCGACAGCGCGCCGTACTTGACCGCGTTGGTCACCAGCTCGTGCACCGCCATGCCGAGGGCCAGCGCGCCCTGCGGCGCCAGACGGATCGCCGGTCCGTCGAGGATGATGTTGTCCTGCTGGCGCGACAGGAACGGACGCACCTCCTCGGTCAGCACCTCGCGCAGCTCGATGTCGGTCCAGTTCGCGCGGCTGAGCAGCGAATACGAGGCGGTTAGCGCCTTGATCCGGCCCATGAAGGTCTCGGAGAACGTCTCCAGGCTGTCGGCGCGGCGCAGCGTCTGCGAGGCGAGCGAGATCACCACCGTCAGCATGTTCTTGACGCGATGGTTCAGCTCGTCGACGAGCAGACGCTGGTGGCTCTCCGCCTGCACGACGCTGGTCACGTCGATGAACGTCACGAGCGCGCCGTCGACGCTGCTGTCCCGTGCCCGGTAGGGCAGGATGCGCATGATGTAGTGGGTATCGCGGTCACGTCGCGCGAGCCGGCGCTCGAGCGGCTCGAGCGTCTCCAGCACCGTCCGCATGTCCTCGCGCAGGCCGTCGTACTGCAGCTGGCTGACGATGTCGATCAGCGGTCGGCCCTGGTCGCTGGGGATCAGGTTGTAGATGCTGCACACCGCCGGCGTGAAGCCGCGTATGATCAGGTGCCGGTCCAGGAAGATCGTGGCGACCTCGGTGCTGTCGAACAGGTTCTTGAGGTCGCTGGCGGCACGATCGAGCTCGTCCACCTTCTCGGAAAGCTGCGCGTTGACCGTATGCAGCTCCTCGTTGACCGACTGGATCTCCTCCTTGGAGGTCTCCAGCTCCTCGTTGGTGGATTGCAGTTCCTCGTTGACGGAGTGCAGTTCCTCGTTGGCGCTGCGCAGCTCCTCGAGCGCGGTGCCGTGCTCCTCGGTCATCGACTGCAGCTCCCGCTGCGTCCGATGCAGTTCGCGTCGCTGCCGCTCGCTTTCGACCGCACCGGCCGGCAGCCAGGTCCTGGCCGCGTGCAGGCCGTCCAGCAGCTCGATGCCGGCGCGACGCGCCAGGCCGCGCACGGTGAGGCGCCGCGGCGCACCCGGCCGGCGCGTGTCTCCCCGTCCGTCCCAGCGCGCCGGTTCGTGTCCCCCGCCGGCCGGTGCTGCACCGCGCCCGGAGGTTGCGGATCGCAGCGTCTCGGCGGCGCGTTCCGTCAGCCGGCTGCCATGGGCGAAGGCGGTCCGGGGCGTGCGCACGTCGCGCCGCACGAAGACGCGTGCGGCCTGGTTGAGCGGCGTGAACAGATCCTCGTGCCGCGCGGTGCTCTCCGAGCTGCCGAGCAGCAGGATGCCGCTCCTGGCGAGCGAGTAGTGGAAGGCCGGGATGATGCTGCCCTGCATCGCGGTGTCGAGATAGATCAGCAGGTTCCGGCAGGAGATCATGTTCATCCGCGAGAAGGGCGGGTCGCGCACCAGGCTGTGCGCGGAGAAGGTGCAGAGATCGCGGATCTCCTTGGTGACGATGCTGGCACCGTCGACCTGGTTGAAGAACCGCCGCCGCCGTTCCGGGGACAGTCCGTCCAGCAGCGTGCTCGGATAGCGGCCGGCCCGCGCGGTGGCGATGGCGGGTTCGTCGATGTCGGTGGCGAAAAGCTGCACCTTCGGCGCCGCGAGCAGACCGTCCAGGTGCTCGCGCAGCAGGATCGCCAGCGAATACGCCTCCTCCCCGGTGGCGCATCCCGGCACCCAGACACGCACCGTGTCGTCGGCGTGCTTGCCCTCGAACAGGCGCGGCATCACCTCGCGCGCCAGCACGTCGAAGGTCTCGGCGTCGCGGAAGAAGCTGGTCACCCGGATCAGCAGGTCCTTGAACAGTCCCACGGCCTCGTCGTGATTCCGATCCAGCCGTTCTACATAGTCCGACATCGTATCGAGATCGAGCAGCTGCATGCGCCGTTGCACGCGGCGCAGGAAGGTCTTGTCCTTGTAGCCGCTGAAGTCATGGCCGAGACGCGCGCGCAGGATGGCGCAGATGCGCAGGCGCAACGTCTCCACCTGATCGGGCGACTCCGCCGGCGGCTTGCCGATCTGCTCGCGTGCCAGATGCAGGCGGACCAGTTCCGCCGGCATCGCCTCCACCGGGACGACCAGATCGACCGCACCGGTCGCGATCGCGCCCAGCGGCATGCCGTCATATTGCGGATGGCTCCCGTCGCTGCCCTGCGCGAAGGTCAGCCCGCCCACCGCCTTGATCGCCTTCAGGCCGAGGGCGCCGTCCGATCCGGTGCCGGAAAGCACGACGCCGATCGCCCTGTCGCGCAGGCCGGCGGCGAGGCTGTCGAAGAAATCGTCGATCGGCCGGTCGTTGCGTGGTGCGTCACTGTCCCGCTGGCGGATCCCGAGGATGCCGTCGGCGACCGTGATCACCGTATTCGGAGGCGGCACGTAGACGTGGTTCGCTTCGAGCCGCGTGTCGTCTTCCGCTTCGCGCACCGGCATCCGGGTCCAGCGGCCGAGGATCTCGGGCAGCATGCTCTTGCGGTCATGCGGCAGATGCAGCACCACGACGAAGGCGAGCCCGCTCCCGGTAGACAGGTTCTCGAAGAAGCCGCGAAAGGCGTCGAGGCCGCCCGCGGAGGCTCCGATGCCGACGACGGCGTCCGCCGGGTCAGCCACGGAGATGCGCCGGCGTGCTCCAGACCGCGAGGAGCGTCGGCGTCGGTGCGTTCATGGTGCGACCGCACCCTCCGTTTCTCTAGTCCAGAGACGCAATACTGTTTTTATAACGCCGCCGGCAAGACCCGGTTGCGTCGACCTCCGGCGCCGCGGCAAAGCGTCGCGAGTTCGCTCAACTTCGACGGAGGCGGGGGGGCACCCGGTTGACGGAGCGCTGCACTGCACCAAATCCGCGGTGTTCCACATCTCAAGGTCGTCCCGTCAATGCCCGACGTCAACATCGACACGTCTGCACCCGCGACCCTGTTCTGCCTGCACTTCCTGGGCGGCAGCGGCCGTGCCTGGCGCTGGGTGTCGGACGACCTGGCCGGATCGCTGCATTGCGTGCCGATCGATCTGGACGGCTTCGGCGGCGCCGCCGACCGGAGCGGATACACCGTCCAGGCAATGGTCGACCGCGTCGCGGCGATCATCGTCGAGGCGGCGCCGGCACGCTGGCTGCTGGCCGGACACAGCATGGGCGCCAAGATCGCCATCATCCTTGCGCGTCGCGCCGAGGACGGCGACCCGGGCCTGCAGGGTCTCGCCGGGCTGGTGCTGCTGGCCGGCTCGCCGCCCGGCCCGGAGCCGATGGCGGAGAGCCAGCGGCAGGCGATGCTGGGCTGGTTCGCCGCCGGCGCCGAGACGAGCCGCGCCGAGGCCTAGGGCTACTTCGCGCAGAATGTCGGCGCCCCGCTCGAACCTGAGCGGCAGCGGCAGACGGTCGAGGACGTGACGATGATGCGCCGGGGGGCCTGGACCGCCTGGCTGCAGCACGGCAGCCGCGAGGACTGGACGGACACGGTCGGCCTGCTGCGCACGCCAGCGCTGATCATCGCCGGCGAAAAGGACGCGGCCCTCGGCCCGGAGGCGCAGCGCACCCTTGCGGCGCGGCACTTCGAGCGGGCGCGGCTGGTGACGCTGGCCGGTGCCGGCCACCTGCTGCCGATGGAGCGCCCGCACGAGATCGCCCGTCTGATCGCCGAACTTGCCGGCGGCGAGCGCCCGGCCGCGGACTTCCCGGCCGCCCTGCCCGTCCCGTACCGCCGCCTGCTCGATTCCGCGCGCATCAGCGCGCGCACGCGCGAGATCCTGCACGAACGCGCCCAGCCGGACGACCCGGCCTACGCGCCGTCGGCATTGGCCGCGTCGCACCTGGCGCTGCTGCGCGCGCTGGTCGATCGGGTGCTGCCGCAGACCGGACCGAGCCGGATCGACCTCGCCGCCCGCATCGACGCGATGCTGGCCTCGGGCATCGGCGATGGCTGGCGCTACGACCGGCTGCCGCCGGACCGGCAGGCCTACCAGGACGGGCTCGCCACCTTGGATCAGCGTGCGCGGGCGAAGCACGACGCCGATTTCGCGGTCCTGGACGCGGCGGCTCAGGACGCAATGCTGCGAGAGATCGCGGCGGGTGCCGCGGGCGATGCCGGCGTGCTCGACGCGCAGCAAATGCGGCTCTGGTTCGAGGATGTGCGCGCGGATGCGGTCAAGCTCTACGTCGCGCATCCGGCGACGCTGGCGCGGATCGGCTATAGCGGGACCTTCTACGGGGGCGACGGCGCACGCAAGCAGGGCTTCGTGCGGATTGGCGCCGGCGAACGCGAGGACTGGGAACCGGACGCGGCGGCATGAAGCTCGACGCGATGCGGCGTCACGGCCTCGACGAGATCGTCGACGCGGTGGTGATCGGCACCGGAGCCGGCGGCGCGCCGCTGCTGGCGCGCCTCGCCGCCGCCGGACTGCGCGTGGTGGCTCTCGAGGCCGGGCATAACTGGAGCCCGTCGGCCGACTTCGCCGCCGACGAGATCGATGCCGCAAAGCTGTACTGGCTGGACGAGCGGCTCAGCGCCGGCGAGACGCCGGAAGCGTTCGGCGGCAACAACAGTGGCACCGGCGTCGGCGGCTCCACGCTGCATTGGGGTGCCTACGCGCCGCGCCCGGATCCGCGCGACCTGCGTCTGCGATCGGAGTTCGGCGCCGGCGCGGACTGGCCGCTAGGCTACGCCGACCTGCTGCCTTACCTGCAGCGGGTCGAGGCCGATATCGGCGTCTCGGGTCCGAGCCCGTATCCGTGGGAGCCGTCGCGGCGCTACGCGCTGGATCCCCTGCCGCTGAACGCGCCGGCGCAGATGATGCAGCGTGGCTGCACCGAACTCGGACTGCGCAGCTCTGCCGCACCGCTCGCCGCCCTCTCGCGCGATCGCGCCGATGCGCACGGCGAGACCCGGCAGGCCTGCATGTCGTGCGGCCACTGCCACCAGGGCTGCCGCGTCGGCGCCAAGGCGAGCATGGACGTGACCTACCTTCCGGCGGCAGTGCGCGCGGGTGCCGAGATCCGGCCCGGCTGCTTCGTGCACGACCTGCAGCGCGACCGCGCCGGCCGGATCGACGCAGTGGCCTACCGCAAGGATGGCCGCGAATATCGCCAGCTTTGCGCCGCAGTGTTCCTGTGCGCGGGCGCGATCGAGACCCCTCGCCTGCTGCTGCACACCGGGCTCGCCAATTCGAGCGGCCAGGTCGGACGCAACTACATGGCGCACGTCTCGACCCAGGTCTGGGGCACGTTCGAGCCGGAGATGCGGCCGAACAAGGGCTTCCCGGCCTCGCTGATCACCGAGGACCTGCTGCGTCCGGCCGACGCGGATTTTGCCGGCGGCTACCTGGTGCAGAGCCTCGGCATCGTCCCGGTCACCTGGGCCACGCAGCTCGCACGCGGCCGCGGCCTGTTCGGCCAGCCTCTGGTCGATGCGATCGCCGGGTTCAACCACACCGCCGGCATCGGCATGAACGGCGACTGCCTGCCGCAGGAGCGCAACTTCGTCGAGCTCTCCGACGAACTCGACGAGACCGGCCTGCCCAAGCCGCGCGTGCATTTCAGCTACGGCGAGAACGAGCGCGCGATGAGCCGGCACGCGGCCGACTGCATGACCGCGATCTGGCAGGCCGCCGGGGCGACCGACCTCTGGACCTTCGAGCGCTCTGCCCACACGATCGGCACCTGCCGCATGGGCGACGATCCCGACCGCAACGTCGTCGATGCGCACGGCCGCAGCTTCGACATCGACAATCTTTGGATCTGCGACAACTCGGTGTTCCCGAGCGCACTGCCGGCCAACCCGGCACTCACCATCATGGCGTTGAGCCTGCGCACGGCGGAGGCGTTCCTGGCCTCGGCGAGCAATGCCAAACGTTTTTGAACGTGACTCAAGAAAGGCCAGGGCTCTGCCCTGGACCCGCTCAAGGCTCGCCTTGAGAATCTTCTCATTGGTACAAGGTGGCGGCAGCAATGCCGCCGTGCACGTGTCGGTCTGGTGCTCGGCGGTGAAGGCAACTTCAACGACGGACACCTGATCCTTCGCGGCACTACTGAATATCGCTGCGTCAGCACCAATCATCGGGCACGCAGCACATGCATCCGAGTAAAAGGTTCTAAGGACGAAGTCCTTAGCGGGGTCCAGGGGCAGCGCCCCTGGGCTGCGGGAAGCGTTGGCGTCCCGTACGGGGTTCGAACCCGTGTTACCGCCGTGAAAGGGCGGTGTCCTAGGCCACTAGACGAACGGGACGGGCTGCGGGTGCGTAGCGGAGCGGCCGGGTGGGGTCAAGCGTGCGCCACGTCGGCGATGAAGAAGCCGGCGCGCACCTGGCCGTTCCATTCCTCGGTGCGGAGCTGGCCGGCGAGATGCAGCGGCGCCCGGTCGCCGGCCTCCAACGCCTGCGCCACCGCGCCCTCGCCTGCCCGGAACAGCAGCGCCTTCAGCCGCGTCCCGCCCGCCTCCCCCTCGACCAGCGCGCGCAGCGTGTTGGCCTCCCGGCCGATCCGCTCGGTGCGGACCACGCGCACGTTCGGC
>CAXUCM010000117.1:0-9421 GCA_964249315.1 uncultured Acetobacteraceae bacterium
TGAGAATCCATTCATTTAATCAAGAAGTTTCCAAAGGCGAGCCTTTGGCGGAGCTTGGGGCGAAGCCCCGATCTCGACCTTCAATGTGTCAGTCTTTACGCCGCCTGGTATAAGTCGCCGGATCGCGTGTCCTGATGTCGCTGCTCAGGCGGGGCTGCTGAGGCGGGGCTGCTCAGACGGAACTGTTCCTGTCGATTGGCAGTGCGGGCTCGAAACGATACGGGGTGGTCGCGCCGGCCGACTTGGATCGCGGCGGCGGCATGCCGAGCGCCGCACGCGTGTCAGCCGGCCAGAGCGACGGATCAAAGCCATGATGACGCAGCAGGGCGAGCGCGAGCCGCTCCAGTCCGAAGCCGACGCAGGCGGTGTGCGCCAGACCGCCGTCGGCGGTGCGCAGGTTCCAGATCTCGGCGAAATGGTCCTGGTGATAATTGAAGCTCAGGCAGGCGGTGGGCGCGCCCGGATTGATCGGCACAAGCAACTCGTATTTCAGCCTGTGTTCTCGCTGGTTCTGCGCGAGCAGTTTGCCGAGGCGACCGAAGAACGGGTCATGGGCCAGATCGACCGCTAGCGGCAGGCCGAGCGACGCCGTCATCGTCCGCCCGCGCTCCATCCACGCGTCGCGAAACGACATCACCTGATCCGGCGTGCCGAAGCGGACATATTCCCGCTGGCGGAACATCTGCAGCCGCGTCGGGTCGCGGGACGGCTCACGCCGGAAGCAATAGGAGGCGACGTCGACCGTATGGCCGCGGTCGGCGAGCGTGCCGCGCCGGGCTATCAGCGGATAGACCGGGTAGCAGGCGGCCGGGGTCAAGGCCAGGTCCGAGGCCGTCTGGCCCGCCGTCCAGTCGCCTCCCGTGCCGAGGCGGTTCAGCATGGCCGCATGACCGCGATCATCGCCGCAGAAGCAGTGCACCATGCCGACCAGGTGCGGAAAGCCGTTGAGATAGCCGCTCGCCTCCAAGGTGGTCCTCGGCAGCACCGGCGGGAGACGGATCACCTCGGCGTCCTGGTCCGCACCTTCTCGCGTGATCATCGCATCCAGACGCTCGACGACGTCCTCGAACAGGAAGCTGCGTCCCAGTACGCCGTCGACGCCGCTCGGTAGCAGGATGCCGGCAGCGACAAGCTCATCAAGGAAGTCGGCATCGTCAAGCATGGGTGGAGCACCTACGAAGGGGAGCATATTCGCATCTCTACCGATACGATCTGCTCGAAAATGTCAATCGAGCCCGGTATAAAATTCGAGATCGGGATCGTGACGCGACGGGTCTGGTTGCCAGACTATCCCTGAGCGAGGTCGCAGGAACCGGTTTCCGGCTTGGCATCGAACGAGGGAAAGTACATCTTCATGACGCTCCATTGCCACGCCGGCCGCAGGATCTCATCGGACGTGTTCGGACCCCCATGCCCGGTCTGCCACTGCATCAAGGCGCTTGGATGCTAGTGCTCGCGCACGCAAACCGGCGCCGACCGGGTCTGGATCCGGTCGACATGTCGGCATCGAGCCGGTCCGGCTGGGGCAACGGGCTGGCGACGTGCTACGGCTATTTCGGCATCGTCTATTACCAGCAGGGTCTGATCCCTGCCTTGCATGCCGCTCGCAGCGCCGATCAGATCAGGCCGGGCGAGACCGACATCCTCAGTACGATCTCGCAATTCGCCATCCTGGTCGTCACCACGTCGATCTGGGTCCTGCGCGGCAAGCGGCTTGTCCCGCTGCTGCGGCATCTGGGTCCGTACATCGCCATCCTGCTGCTCTCCCTCGCCTCCGTGCTCTGGTCGGACAATCCGGGCGTGACCCTGCGTCGCGGGACCGCGCAAGTGACCTGCGTCCTCTTCTCCGTGTGTCTCTACCGCTTCTTCGGTCTCGATCGCATCATCGTCATGTTCGCCCGCTCGACGGTTGCACTCGGGCTGCTCTCGATCCTCGTCTTCCTGGCCGCGCCCTCGATCGGACACGAAGTCGATCTGGGCTACGAGCAGGCCATGCGCGGCGTGTTTCCGCAGAAGAACGTCATGGCCGAATGCATGCTGGTCGGCCTCTGCTGCTTTGCCTACCGCGTCGTGCAGGAGCATCGACTGCGCCCGTCGAACCTGTTTGGTCTGGCAACCGTGGGCGTCTGCCTCCTGCTTGCACAGTCGGCGACCAGCCTCGGCATCGCCGCCCTGGTGTCGATCGTCGCCGCGCTGATGTATCTGCGCGAGCGACCGAACTGGTATCTGCTCGGGCTCTTCGCGGTCGCCTGGCTCGCCATCGCGCTGGTGGCGGTCGCGATCTTGTCGCCGGACACCTTGTTCACCCTTACCGGCCGCGACGCCTCGCTGACCGGCAGGGTCCCGCTCTGGGATCTGATCCTGCGCAAGATCGCCGAGCAGCCGTTGCTCGGCCATGGCTATGCCGGCTTCTGGAACGCGGACTCGGTCTCCGTGCAGTATCTGTGGCTGCGAAGCGGATGGGAGGCGCCCGGGTCGCATAACGGCTACCTCGAGGTCCTGCTGCAGCTCGGCATCGTCGGCCTGCTCTGCTACATCTGGCTCTGGGCCGGAACCATTGTCCGGGCCGTCCGCGCATCCCGGCGGAGCGGTTTCGCGCCTAGCCGATGGTTCCTGCTGTTCATGCTCATCCAGGGCCTAGAGAACCTCGACGAGGGGCCGCTTTCCCTGCCCGATCATTTCACGATGCTCATGGTCTGCGCGTCGCTGACCTTCAGCATCTGGGCTCGGAACGGCCAGGGCTCTGCCCATTGATCCGCTTTGCGACTCAATCGCTCAGGGCATAGCCTTGAGAATCCGTTTAGGGGTTTCCAGAGACGAGCTTCTCCTACAGGGCGCCGCCCTGTCGAACGAGGTGCAGGAGCGGCTCGTCGCACGCGACGAAGCGGCCGGTTCTGCGGTCATTCAGCCAGAGCTCGCCGGCTTCCCGCGATACGGAGAGACCGGCCTGCGCCAGCGGACCCTTGATCGGGCGGAAGGTGCCGGTGCTGCGGATCTCCTCGCACACGCGGACGAAGACCGGGTGCGCGTATTCGGGCAGGTTGGCGTGCAGATGCGCATGCAGGGCGGGAAAGTCGAAGCGTTGGTCGGTGGTGATCGCGGCCATCCCGGCGCGCCCGTCACGGCCCGGAAGCGCCACGCCGTAGACGACCACGCCGGTCACGCCCGGACACGATCCGACCACGCCGGCGACTTCCATCGTCGAGACGTTCTCGCCCTTCCAGCGGTAGGTGTCGCCGATGCGATCGACGAAGTAGTAGTAGTTCTCGCGGTCGCGTCGCATCAGGTCGCCGGTGCGGAACCATCGGTCGCCTTGGACGAACACGTCGTGCAGCAGCTTCCGGCGCGATGCCTCCGGATCCGTGTAGCCGTCGAAGCGACGCGCCGAGGCGTGATCTCCGGTGCCGACCTCGGCGATCGCCTCGCCCACCTCGTCCGTCCTGCAGGGGATGCACCGGCCCGCTTCGCGTTCCGGCTCGCCGGTCTCGACGTCCGAGCGAACCAGCTCGATCCGGAAGTGGTGCGCGAGGTAGGCGGGGATGCGGCCGATCGCGCCCGGCTTGCCCTCGAAATTGTATAGCGAGACATGGCCCTCGGTGGCGGCATAGAATTCGAGGATGCGCGGAATGCGGAACCGCTCCTGGAATTCATGCCACACCTCGCCGCGCAGACCGTTGCCGCAGCACAGCCGCAGGCGATGCGCGGTCTCCGCCGGATGCGTGGGGGTGCCGACAAGATAGCGGCAGAGCTCGCCGATATACTGGAAGATCGTGCAGCCGCCTTCGCCGATATCGTGCCAGAACCGGCCGGCGGAGAAGCGCCGCCGGATCAGCACCGATCCGCCGCGGCTCAGCATCGAGCCGATCGCGACCACGCCGCCGATGCTGTGATACAAGGGCAGACAGTCGTACAGCCGGTCTTCAGGCCGGACGTCCATCATCCCGGCGAACCAGCTGCTCCATTCCAGCACGCGCGCGTGCGTCAGCTTCGCCCATTTCGGCAGCCCCGTCGTTCCAGACGTGCTGATCAGCAGGGCGCGGTCGGATCGCTTGGGCGGAAGCGGTCGCGAACGCGCCGGTACGCGTGCGTCACTCATGTCGATCGCCGCGTCGATGCGCGGCAGGTCGGCGGCATCGCCGCCATGCACCCAGATCTGCAATCCCGCTTGCAACTGCCCGCGCACCGTGACGAGGCGATCGAGCAGGGCGACGTCGACGATGATACGCTCCGCGCCGGCGTGCCGGATCGAGTGGATCAGGGCGTCGCCGACGAGGTTGGTGTTGATCAGCGCGACCGTATGCCCGGCTTCGGCGATGCCGCACCAGATCGCCACGTAGTCCGGGCAGTTCGGCATCAGCAAGCAGACGATCGCGCCGGCCTGCATGTCCTGCGTGACGGCCCAATCGGTATAGTGGTCGCACCGCTCGACGAGGCCGCGGTAGCTCAGTTCCGCATCCTCGCCGATCAGGGCAGGCGCATGTGCGTGCGAGAGCGCCTGCTCACGAATGATGGACAAGATCGTCTGGTGCGACGACGTTTCCAACTGCCGGATGGAGAGGAGCGTACGCGTCCAGTCGTTCCGTGCCGAGCGGGAAGACTGCGATGCCGCCATCGAGCTCATGGATCCTCGCCATCTTGTTCTCGCCTTGCCGCACCAGACCGGGGACACAAGTGACGAGAAGCTGCTTGAAGTCGCTCCAGAGCGGCAGGATGCGGTCATCCACGATCATGTGCCGGCTGAGCGCGCCGTGACCCTGCTCGGGATCGCTGTCGAAGCGGACATGTTCCGCCAGGAAGTGCTCGAACGAGGATAGCAGCTCGCCGTTCCATGCCGAGAAGCGGAGGATCGAACGGAAGATGCTCTCGAGGCCGCCATCCTCGTAGCTGGCGATGCTAGCCGCCCGCGTCTGTGGTTCCAGCAATCGGATGCCCGCCAGGTAGGACTCGCCGATGGCCCGGAACCGCTCCGCGACGTCCGGGTCGGCGGGTGCGAGCGCGAGCGTGCGGCGCATGAACTCGTCGTGGTTCATCCGCTCGCCCGTCTCCGCGACGCCGGGCCAGGGCGACAGGTTGTCGGTGTCGCACTCCTCCTCCTCGAGGCGACGGAGCTTGTCGTCGTCCGGGTACAGGCTTCGCGCGATCTTGAGGTTCTCGCGAAATTGCACCGAGAAATAGTAGTACGCCCAGGCGCCGGCGATCATCTGCTCCTGGTTCAGGGATTGCCAGTTCAGCTCGCAGATCTCATCGATCACGGATCGAAAGCGAAAAGCCTCGTCTGTTTTCATGTCAGCTTTCCTTCGAGATTTCACGATCAGGGATGTGGGTGCGCGCCTTGCAGCAAGGCGCCCAGGGCGTCGATGTCGTGCGGCATCGTCTGGCCGTTGGTGATGCAGATCCGAACGACGTCGCGGCCGCCGATGCGCGCGGTCGCAACCCAGGCGGCGCCGGATGCGACGATGGCCGCGACGATGGCGGTGGCGTCGGGAAAGCCCGGCGGCGGCTCGACGCAGAGCACCGCCAATGCGGAGTCGTTGACGACCGTCCAGCCGTGCCGGACGAGCTGGTGCCGGAGCTGGTCCGCGAGCGCGCTCGCTCGCTCGACATGCTCGCCGTAGCCGTTCCACCCCGCCGCCGCGAGCGAAAGGAACAGACGCAACCCGAGGAAGCGGCGCGACCATTGTGCGCTGGTGACGTAGGGGTCGAGGTTGCGGACGTTCGACGGCATGAAGCTCGCCGAGGCATGGTCGACGTGGAACGCCTCGGCGAGGATGTCGCCGTGCCTGGTGATGAACATGCCGCATGCCATCGTCGTGGCGAACCATTTATGCGCATCGATGGTGAGCGAGTCCGCGGCCTCGACACCGTCGAGCAGGCCGCGCAGGCGATCCGATGCGATCAGCGCGCCGCCCCAGGCGGCGTCGACGTGAAACCAGGTGCCGGCGGTGCGTGCGATCGCGGCACAGGCGGGCAGCGGGTCGATCATCCCGGCGCCGGTGGTGCCGGCGGTGGCGACGATCATGACCGGCATCAGACCCCGTCTCACATCGTCGTCGATCGCCTCCAACAGGGCGCGCGGGTCCATCCGGCCCGACCGGTCGGTTCGCACCAGACGGATCGACGCTCGGCCGATGCCGGACTGGTGGGCGATCTTGTACCAGGCGAGGTGGGCGTCGGCGGAGACGTAGACGGTGGGAGCGCCGGCAAAGGCGCGCACGCCCTCGCCGGCGAAGCGGGGCTCGGCCCTGGTCAGGGCGCAGGTCAGCGCGGTGAAGTTCGCCTCCGAGCCGCCGCCGGTGAAGTGGCCGACCGACGTCGCCGGCAGGCCGGCCCGCCGCGCGACCGAGCGGATCAGGTGGGCTTCGATCTCGACGGGAACCGGAGACGTCCGGATGCTCGCGAGCTGCGGATTGAAGGCCGCGACGATGCGTTCGGCGCACTCTGCCGGAAACGAAGGCGCCGGGTTGAACAGCCCGAAATAACGGGGATGCGTCAGCTGCACGAGACCGTGCTCGAGCTGGTCGATGACCCACGGCAGCAGCGCCTCGATCGGCCGGCCGCGCGCGAAGTCGAAACCGGCAAGCTCGTGCCGGAAGGCGGCCAGATCGCGGTCCGGGCTGACGCTGCCTCGTGCGACCCGCAGGGCGGCGGCATCCAGTTGCCTCGTCAGCCGCTCGCCGACGCCGCGGCGCTCCGCGCTCGCGGGAAACAACGCCGATGCGTGGCGGAGCTCCACGTCGGCACCGTCCATCACGTCAAGATCCTCCCGCCGACGCCAGATCGGGCTCGCGCTGCGCGTCGCGCACCGGGCGCGGCCGATGCGTGCGCGGCATCACGCTGCCGAGCCAGTTGGCGTAGAGCCGCGCTGCGGCACGATGCCAGCGTGCCGGTGCAGGCTCGGCGCTCAGCAGGGCGAGCGTGCGCGCAAGTTGCGACGGGTCACGGCGGCCCTGCACGGCGTGCTCGCGGCGCTCGGCGAGGGCCGCGAGCGTTGCCGCATCGAGGCAGTTCCGCGGCGCCACCGGGTACTCGTCGGACTCTCCGGTCAGGTAGCGACGCACGTCGCGCTTGTATTCGACCAGCAGGGTCCCGGCATCGTATTCCGGATGTCCCTGCAGGAAGACGAAAGGTGCGGCACCGCCGAGGAAGATGTCCACGCCGGCATCGGCCGATCTCGACAGCACGCGGTAGCCGGCCGCCCGCAATGCCGGCTCCGGCAGGTCGTTGTAGCGCGAGTGCGGATGCCCGAGGCGGGACGGCAGACCAGCGGCGAGCGGATCATCCGCGTCGAGGATCGCGCCCTCGAAGACGCCGGACAGCTTCGCGGGCAGCCGCACGCGCGCGATCCCGTCCATATGCAGCACGGCGGCGTGCGCGGCGAGACAGGACCAGAGCACCGGCATGCGCTTGTCCCTGGCGCGGTCGGCGATCTTCGTCAGGTCCCCCCAGGCCGCCTCGTCCTGCAACCGCTCCGCGCGGGGCTCCATCCCGGTGACGATCACCGCGTCCAGGCGCGAGTCGAACAGCGCGTCGAACGCCGCGTAGGGTCTGCCGGCAGCGTCGCGCGGATGCGCCCGGCGTTCGATCCGCGGGCAGGTGAACAGCTTCAGCTGGTGGCGGCCGCCGAGCAGCCGGGCGAACTGAGCCTCGGTTGCGTGCAGCGCCCGGTCGGCGACGTTGTTGACCAGGCCCACGACCAGTCCGTCAGCCGGCGCGAGAACGCGACGATCATCGGGCGGACGGACGATCCAGCTCATGGCGGTGCCGGGCATAGCGCGTGTCGCACGGGCTCGATCTCGAAGCGGCCGCCTGCGCCTTGCGCCGCGGCCAGGGCCTGGTCGAGGTCGGCGATGATGTCCTCGTGATGCTCGATGCCGATGCTCAGCCGGATGGTCTCGGGCGTGACGCCGGCCTTGCGCTGCTCGTCAGCCGACATCTGCCGATGCGTCGTCGAGGCCGGATGACAGGCGAGCGACTTGCAGTCGCCGAGATTGACGACGCGCTTGACCAGGGCGAGGGAGTCGTAGAAGCGCGTGCCGGCGTCGAGACCGCCGCGAACGCCGAAGGTCAGCAGCGAACAGGCGCGGCCGCGCAGATATCTGCGCACGAGCGGATGGTGCGGACTATCCTCGAAGCCGGCATAGTTCACCCACGCCACCCTCGGATCCTGTCGCAGGAAATCGGCGACGTGGCGTGCGTTCGCGACGTGCCGGTCGACGCGGACCGCTACCGTCTCGATACCCTGGAGCAGCATGAAGGCGCTCAAAGGCGACAAGGCGGCGCCGGTGGTGCGCAGATAGACGCTGCGGCAGCGTCCGACGAAGGCGCCAGCGCCGAAATGATCGTTGTAGACCAGGCCGTGATAGGAGGCGTCCGGGCGGCTGAACATCGGATAGCGGTCGGGATGGGCGGCCCATCGGAAGGTCCCGCCATCGATGATGGCGCCGCCGATCGTCGTGCCGTGGCCGCCGAGGAACTTGGTCAGCGAATGGATCACGATGTCGGCGCCATGGTCGATCGGACGCAGCAGCACCGGCGTCGCCACGGTGTTGTCGACGATCAGCGGCATGCCGTGCCGGTGCGCCACGTCCGCAAGACCGGCGAGATCGGCGACGTTGCCGGCGGGATTGCCGACGGTCTCGCAATAGACCGCCCTGGTGTCGCCATCGATGGCGGCTTCGACCGCCGCCGGGCTGTCATCCTCGGCGAAGCGTACCTGGATGCCGAGCTCCGGCAGGAAATGCGCGAACATCGAGTGGGTGGTGCCGTAGAGCTGGGGGATGGAGACCAGGTTCCGGCCCGGCTGGGTCAGGTTCGACACGGCATAGTACAAGGCCGCCTGCCCGGAGCCGACGCAGAGCGCCTGCAGGCCGCCTTCCAGCGCCGCCAGGCGGCGCTCGAGCACGTCATTGGTGGGATTGCTGATGCGGCTGTAGCGATGGCCGTCAACTTCGAGATTGAACAAGGCGGCGGCGTGATCGGAATCCTCGAAACCGTACGCGACCGTCTGATGAATCGGGACGGCGATCGACCGCGTGACCGGATCCATGTCGAAGCCCGCATGCAGCGCTAGGGTCTCGATCCGCATCGAATACATGGTCCTGAATACTGGATGGCTGTCGATGGCCGCTCGACGGTGAACGTGATCGGCAGTGTGCGGCGTCGTCGCGAGGTATCGCTGCGAGCGTATGAAAACCGATTTCACATGTGACGATCTGAGGATACGCAAAGCTAACCCCCAGAGCAATGAAATCTTATCTTGTTCTTGTATTGCAACAATATAGGGCGTTTGCGAATCTTAAGGGGCCAGCGCCAAGAAATCCGCTGCCTCAAGCCCGCGGTCTCGGGCCTTTGCGTCACACGTAAATAACGCGAGCGCGTAAGCTGGGGATAGCAAGCCGTCACTGGCGGGTCAATCAAACGG
>CAXUCM010000118.1:0-9412 GCA_964249315.1 uncultured Acetobacteraceae bacterium
CATCTGCACCGAGCCGGCAGCGCCGCGCAGTACGCCGTCATGCCATTGCTCCAGCCCGGCGCGACCCACCCGCATGCCGGGCAGCGCCAGCAACGGCTCGCGTCCGACATCCGCCTCCGAAGGCGGCGCCACGTAGCCGATGAGGTGAGCGAGCAGGCCGCCGTGCGGATAGGATCGCGTGCTGCCGGCGTCGATCAGCACGCCGGGCAGGTCGGAAGCCGCGACCTCGATCCGGGCCATCTGCTCCCAGTCGAGGAAATCCTGCAGCACCACCGGGATGAAGCGCCGGCGATGCGCGAGATCGCGCCGGATGCGGACGCGATCGTGCGCGTCCAGCGGCACGATCGCGTCGAAGCGACGCAGCGTCAGCTCCAGGTCCGAGGTCTGATCCGCCACCAGCAACGCCCGCCAGTTGACCATGTTGCCGGCGAGCGTCAGGCCGAACCGGTCGAGGATGCGACCGCGCGGGGGTGCCAGCAGCCGCGTGCTGAGCCGGTTATGCTCGGCCTGCTCGACGTACTGGCCGCCTTCGGACACCTGCAGCTCGTAGAGACGCGCGCCGAGTGCGCCGATGGCAGCGGTCTGCAGCCCCATCATCAGCAAGGCGCGACGCGTGAAGATGGCACCCGAGGGATCCGGCGGCTTCCTCATCGCACGCGCGCGTCCATGCCGTGCTCAGCACCGGCTCAGGCGAGCGACGGGTCGGCGATGCCGCGATGCGCCCGGATCAGCACCGCCGAGAGCGGCGGATACAGCGCACACGCGAGTGCCGCCTCAAACAAGGCGGGGGCCGGCAACATGACCTGCAGCCGCAGCAGCGACACCAGGCTCCATTGCAGCAGGCAGGCGGCAACGGCAACCAGCGAGAACGTCCACCACAGCGCGGCGAACCCGGTACGCGCGAGGGCCCCGAACCGGCGGCGGGCCACGCCGTGCACGCCCAGCAGGAGCAGCGCGGTCACCCCAGGCGCCGCGCCGGCCAGCAGGTCGCTGAACAGCCCGATCAGGAACACGGCAATGGCCGGCATCGAGCTCGGCCGGAACACCGACCAGAAGAACACCGAGGCAAGCAGCAGTCCGGACAGCAGTTCCCGCGATCCGGGCAGCTGGAGCGGTGCATCCAGCATCAGCACTGCGAGCAGGCAGGCGGCGACGGGGCACGCCCGCCGCGCCGCTGCGTCGAGCCGCCGCATGAGGGTCTGGCGCGGGCGGATGCCGGGCTGGCGGTCACGCTCCGACATCGATCGGGCCTCACCCCTGCCCGATCGATGTCGCCGGCGGCCCCTGCAGGCGTCCCGGCAGCACGTGGCCAGGGGCTGCCGGCGGCGTGATCCGGGACAGCCCGTAATCGAAGATGCGCAGCACGTCGACCGGGTCGAGCCGCGCCGACGGCAGCACGATCGCCTGACGCGCGGACAGGTAGTGCACGACGCCCACCGACAGGCCGGCCGGATAGGCGTTGGCGGCACTGCTGGTGACGACGTGCTCGCCTTCCACGGGATGGACGTCCTCGGCGTAGTACAGCAGCCGCGGCGCCGCCATGCTGTTGCCGACCGCCATCGCGCTCGCGTGCGACGTCTCCAGCAGGACCGGCACCCGGCTCGCCGGATCGGTGATCAGCAGCACCCGCGAGGAGCGCACGCCGACCTCGCTGATGCGCCCGACCAGCCCGTCCGCATCGAGGGCGACCTCGCCCGGATGCAGCCCCTGCCCGGAACCGGCGGCGAGCAGCACCGCGCGTCCGTAGATCCCGCCGGTATCGGCCACCGCGCGCGCGGTCACGAAGTGCGGCCCCGGCAACGGCAGCCAGTGCAGGTTGGCCTTGAGCGCCTGGTTCTCCGCGGCCAGGCTGCGCGCGACCGCCACCCAGCGCCGGAGCTCGCCGTTCTCGGCGCGCAGACGCCGGTTCTCGGCGGCGAGCCCGACCAGATCGCGGAGCTCGGCCGCGCTGGTCCGCACCCCGTCGATCGGCGTGCATAGCAGGCGGTAGATCGGCGCCATCCGGTCCGCCACCGCCACGTGCAGCGCCACGCCGAGCGGTGCATCCAGGCGCGACAGCAGCATCAGCGCGCAGGACGAGCCGATCAGCAGCGGCAGCATGAGCCGGGCCATCAGCTGGCGGGTCTGGATGGAAAGACGAACCATGCCGCGCTTCCTCGCCCCGTCGCCTAATACATCGTCGTCAGGACGTTCTTCAGCCTGCGGATCTCTTCCAGCGCGCGGCCGGTGCCGAGCGCCACGCAGGAGAGCGGATCCTCCGCCAGCATCACCGGCAGGTTGGTCGAGACGCGCAGCACCTCGTCCAGTCCGAGCAGCAAGGAGCCGCCGCCGGACAGCACGATGCCCTTGTCGACGATGTCGGCGGCGAGTTCCGGCGGCGTGTTCTCCAGCGCCACCTTGACCGCCTCGACGATCTGGTTGACGGGCTCGGCCAGGCTCTCGGCGATCTGACGCTGGCTGACCTGCACCTCGCGCGGCACCCCGTTCATCATGTTGCGGCCCTTGACCTCGCGCCAGGGGCCCTCGAGGCCGTCCGGCGGCGGGTGTGCCGCACCCAGCTCGATCTTGATCTTCTCCGCGGAGCTCTCGCCGATCAACAAGTTCTGGGTGCGGCGGATGTAGGAGATGATCGCCTCGTCCATCTTGTCGCCGCCGACCCGGACCGAGCGCGCATAGACGATGCCGCCCAGCGAGATCACCGCGACCTCGGTGGTGCCGCCGCCGATATCGACGATCATGCTGCCGGTCGGCTCGGTCACCGGCAGCCCGGCGCCGATCGCGGCTGCCATCGGCTCCTCGATCAGCAGCACGCGCCGGGCGCCCGCACTTTCCGCACTCTCCTGGATGGCGCGCCGCTCCACCGCGGTGGAGCCGGACGGCACGCAGACGATGATCATCGGGCTGGCGAAGCCGCGCCGGTTATGCACCTTGCGGATGAAGTGCTTGATCATCTCCTCGGCGACCTCGAAATCGGCGATGACGCCGTCGCGCAGCGGCCGGATCGCGGCGATGTTGCCGGGCGTGCGGCCGACCATGCTCTTGGCCTCCTCGCCGACCGCCAGCACCTGCTTCTTGCCGCGCACCTCGGCGATCGCCACCACCGAAGGCTCGTTCAGGACGATGCCGCGCCCCTTGACGTAGACCAGCGTGTTGGCCGTGCCGAGATCGATGGCCATGTCGTTCGAGAGCAGCCCAAGCAGGCGAGCAAACATCCGGCACCTCCCCGTGCGCGCCGTCTCTCTTACGGCACCGACACGAACCGGCCTCGCTTAGCTGCCGTCGGCCCGCGGAGCAAGCGTGCTTTGATGGCATCGCATGGCGACCGTCGGGAACCTCAACGCCTGCGAAATGTCTATATCGAACCGGTGATGCGGCGCTTCGAGCCGAGAAGCTCCGGACGGATGACGGGACACGATGATGAAACGAACACGATCCGCCTCGCTGTCGCTGCAGGAGAGCCGCGGGCAGGCCTGGCTCCGGCCGATCGTCCTGGCCGGCCTAGTCTCCGCGGGCCTGGCAATGAGCGGCTGCACTGACCCTTATGATCCAGGCCAGCGCGCCGTCGGCGGCGGCCTGCTCGGCGCCGGTGGCGGCGCCCTGCTGGGCGGCATTGCCGGTGGCGGCCGCGGCGCGGGCATCGGCGCGCTGGCCGGCGGCGCCCTCGGCGCGGTCGGCGGGGCGGCAACGACGCCGCGTCCGCCGCCGCCGCAGCAGCCGCCGGGCTATTACGGCTACTGAAGGTTGGGGCTCCGCCCATCGATCCGCTTCGCGGCTCGATCCCGCCAAAGGCTAGCCTTTGGAAACCGCTTATAAATGGATTCTCAAGGCTGAGCCTTGAGCGGGTCCAGGGCAGCGCCCTGGCCTTGCAGCGCCTCCGGCTCATGCCGGGTGCGTTTCACCAGCAGCTTGTTCAACGCATGCAGGTAGGCGCGGGTCGCCGACACCACGGTGTCGGCATCCGCTCCCTGCCCGTCGACCAGCTTGCCGTGTTCCGCGAGCCGCACCGTGGTGCGTGCCTGGGCATCGGAACCCTCGGTGATGGCTCCGACCGAATACAGCGTCAGCACCGCCTCGTGCGGAAACAGTTCCCGGATCGCATTGAAGGCCGCATCGACCGGGCCGTTGCCCGACGTGCTCGCCACCAGGCGCTCGCCCTCGATCTCGAGCTCCAGCTCGGCGTGCGCCGGCCGCTTCGAGCCGCTCCGCAGCTCGAGCGAAATGAAGCGCAGATGGGCGTGGTCGCGCACCTCGTCATCCACAAGGGCGACGATGTCCTCGTCGAACACGCTCTTCTTGCTGTCGGCGAGGTCCTTGAAGCGGACGAACGCATCGTTCACCTGGTTGTCGCCGAGCTCGCCATATCCCAGCGTGCGCAGCTTGTCGCGGAACGCCGCACGGCCGGAATGCTTGCCGAGCACCAGCGACGACTTGGTCCAGCCGACGCTCTCCGGCGTCATGATCTCGTAGGTGGCGGCGTTCTTCAGGATCCCGTCCTGGTGGATGCCGCTCTCATGGGCGAACGCGTTGCGCCCGACGATCGCCTTGTTCGGCTGCACGTCGAAGCCGGTGATCGTCGACAGCATGCGCGAGACCCGCAGCAGCCCCGGCGTGACGATGTTGTTGCGGAACGGCAGCACGTCCTGGCGGGTGCGCAGCGCCATGACGATCTCCTCCAGCGCCGCGTTGCCGGCGCGTTCGCCGATGCCGTTGATGGTGCACTCGATCTGCCGCGCCCCGGCGCGCAGCGCGGCGATCGTGTTGGCCACCGCCAGGCCCAGATCGTTATGGTTGTGCGCCGACAGGATCACCGTGTCCGCCCCCGGCACGCGGGTGCGCAGCATGGTGAAGATGCGCTCCATGTCCTCCGGCGTGGCATAGCCGACGGTGTCGGGGATGTTGATCGTGTTGGCACCGGCGCGGATCGCCGCCTCGACGCAGCGGCACAGGAAGTCCGGCTCGGTCCGGCTGCCGTCCTCCGCCGACCACTCGACGTCGTCGGTGTAGTTCCGCGCCAGCCGGTTGCCCGTGTCGATCAGCTCGAGCACCGTCTCCGGCTGCATGCGCAGCTTGTATTTCATGTGCAGCGGCGAGGTGGAGATGAAGTTGTGCACGCGCCGCCGCTCGGCCGGCCGGATCGCCTCGCCGGCGCGCGCGATGTCGTCGCGTCCGCCGGTGCGCGCCAGCCCGCAGATCACCGGCCCGCGGACCAGCCTGGCGATCTCGTGCACGCTCTCGAAATCGCCCGGCGAGGCCACCGGGAAGCCGGCCTCGATCACGTCGACGCCAAGTTCCGCGAGCGCCTCGGCGATGCGCAGCTTCTCGGCGAGGTTCATCGAGAAGCCGGGCGACTGTTCGCCGTCGCGCAGCGTGGTGTCGAACAGGATGACGCGATCGGCTTCGATCCGGCCGAAGCTGGGATGGTCGAGTTGCATGAGAGAGATGTCCTCGTCGTCGCGTGGAGCGGTGGCACATGGACCCCTAAGCGACCGGCGCGTCGGCGCCGGGCGGTCGCTCAGGGGTGCATAAGTCGGCGCGCGATCGAAGACATCGGCGGGGTGTAGCACCGCCCAGCCGGACTGCAAAGCATCAGCCGGTCAGCCGGGTGAAGCCGGCGCCGGCGAAAAAGGCGTCGATCGCCTGCGCCATCGCCTGCGCCACCATGGCGCGGTGACCCGCCTGCCTCAGGGCAGCCTCGTCGAGCCGGTTCGACATGAAGCCCATCTCCACGAGCACGCTGGGGATGTCGGCCGCCTTCAGCACCACGAAGGCGGCGTGCCGGTCGGGATTGTTCAGCAGCGCCACGCGCGGACGGAAGGCGCCCACCACGCTCCGCGCCATGTGTGCGGAACCGGCGCGCGTCTCCTGGCGCACCAGGCTGGCGAGGATGCGCTGCACCTCCGGCGAGACCGCTTGCACGTGCGGGCCGCCATAGCGATCCGCGCTGTTCTCCTTCCGCGCCAGCGAGGCGGTCTGCGCGTCCGACGCGGTCGCCGAGAGGGTGTAGACGCTGGCACCGCGCACCGCGGGATCGTGCAGGGCGTCGGCATGCATGGAGACGAACAGTGCGGCCTGCCGACCCTGGGCAATGGCGACGCGATCCTCCAGCGGGATGAACACGTCGTCCTCCCGCGACAGCGAGACGCGGTAGCGCCCGGCGGCCAGGAGCTGACGGCGCAGCTCGGTCGCGGCGGCGATGGCGACGTGCTTCTCGTAGGTGCCGGAGACGCCGATCGCGCCGGGATCCTTGCCGCCATGCCCCGGATCCAGCATCACCAGCGGCTTCATGGGCCGCGCGCGCCCGACCAGGCGCGGCGCCGCCAGGTGGCGGGCGGCATGGCCGCGGGCCTGCAGCGGCGACGGCAGCGAGGCGACGCCGGCGAGCGACAGCACGCCTGCGAGCAGCCGGCGTCGATCGGAGCTGGTCACGTCCACCCGCCTGCAACTCCCCGCATTCCGGATCGACGATAGCGTGGCCGCTCGCGCAAGGCGAAGGCTTTACAGGCGGCGCTTGCGAAAGCCGGTCGCTTGCGTCACAATCCATGATCGTGATGGTGCGTCGTTGCTCCGTCCGGCAGTCTTCCGTTCGCAACGCTGTGCGAGCCCGGTTCTTCCCGCAACTTCGTTACGGGCTCTAGCCTCGGCCGCGACGAGATGCTCCCACGGATGCCGCGCCATACGGCAAGGCCGAAATGCCGGCGCCGCTCATGGTGACATCGTCAGCCTAGAACAGCGTCGCGTCCCGCTGATCGGACCACGCGGCGTTGCCCGTTGAGATCTCTTTCCAGGACCCGATGACCGCATTCGTCTCCGCTTCGACCAGCAGGGCGCCAAGCCACCCGGGAGCCGCACGCGTGCGAGCTCCGGGGCCAGGTGCGGCAATCCAGTCCCTGCTCCGGGCAGCCTGCGGCCATCCCGCCCGTCCCCATGAACATCCCGCCGCGTCGCGCGGCCTCGCCGGCCGATACCGGCCCGGCAGAGGCGCCGACCCGGCGCACCGGAGTTTCCGCATCTATGAACAAGCGTATGCTGATCGACACGACCCACGCGGAGGAAACCCGCGTCGTCGTGCTGGACGGTAGCCGGCTCGAAGACTACGACGTCGAGACTTCCGCGAAGAAGCAGCTCAAGGGCAACATCTATCTCGCCAAGGTAGTCCGGGTCGAGCCGAGCCTACAGGCGGCCTTCGTCGAGTATGGCGGCAACCGTCACGGCTTCCTCGCCTTCGGCGAGATCCATCCCGACTACTACCAGATCCCGGTCGCCGATCGCGAACGGCTGATCGCGCTGCAGGAAGAGGAAGCGCGTGCCGAGGAGGCGCGCGAGGACGCCGCGAGCGAGGCGGCCGCGGCCGCGCCCAGCGCGCCCGAGCCGGAGACGCCGACGCTCGACGAGGACGGCCAGCCCGACGAGCCGGCCGAGGAGGCCTCCGCCGAGGCTCCGATCGCCGCCCCGGAGAGCCTCGGCGGCGAGCAGGATGCCGCCGACGAGGCGCGCGCGGCACCGCAGAGCACGCGTTTCCTGCGCCAGTACAAGATCCAGGAGGTCATACGCCGGCGGCAGATCCTGCTGATCCAGGTCGTCAAGGAGGAGCGCGGCAACAAGGGCGCGGCGCTGACCACCTACATCTCGCTTGCCGGCCGCTTCTGCGTGCTGATGCCGAACTCGCTGCGCGGCGGCGGCGTGTCGCGCAAGATCACCTCGGTCGCCGATCGCAGGCGCCTCAAGGAGATCACCGCCGAGCTCGAGATCCCGCGCGGCATGGCGATGATCATCCGCACCGCCGGCGCCCAGCGCCCGAGGCCTGAGATCCGGCGTGACTGCGAATACCTGCTGGGGCTGTGGGACGAGATCCGCGAGCAGGTGATGCAGGCGATGGCGCCGGCGCTGATCTACGAGGAAGCCAACCTGATCAAGCGGGCGATCCGCGACGTCTATACCCGCGACGTCGAGGAGATCGTCGTCGACGGCGAGACCGGCTGGAAGGCGGCGCGCGAGTTCATGCGCAACCTGATGCCGGCCCATGCCTCGAAGGTCTCGCTCTGGCGCGAGCATGCGCAGCCGCTCTTCTCCTACTACCAGGTCGAGCACCATCTCGACGCCATGCTGCAACCGACCGTCCAGCTCCGCTCCGGCGGCTACCTGGTGATCAACCAGACCGAGGCGCTGGTCGCCATCGACGTCAATTCCGGCCGCTCCACCCGCGAGCGCGGCATTGAGGAGACGGCGCTGCGCACCAACCTGGAGGCGGCCGACGAGGTCGCCCGGCAGCTTCGGCTGCGCGACCTCGCCGGCCTGATCGTGATCGACTTCATCGACATGGAGGCGCGCAAGCATAACGGCATGGTCGAGCGCCGCCTCAAGGACGCGCTGAGGAACGACCGCGCCCGCATCCAGCTCGGCAGCATCAGCCATTTCGGCCTGATGGAGATGTCGCGTCAGCGGCTGCGCCCGTCCATCGCGGAGAGCTCCTTCGTCGCCTGTCCGCATTGCGCCGGCACCGGCTTCGTTCGCGGCACCGACAGCGCCGCCCTGCACGTGCTGCGCGCGATCGAGGAGGAAGGCGCCAGGCAGCGCGCCGCCGAGATCACCGTGCATGTGCCCGGATCGGTGGCGCTCTACGTGCTCAACCACAAGCGGCTCTGGCTGGCCGAGATCGAGCAGCGGCACCGCATGATGGTGCATTTCGCCAGCGACGACAGCCTGATCCCGCCGCAGCTGCGCATCCAGACGGTCCGCCCGCAGGTCGCACTCGCCGCTCCGATGGCGGTAGCCGACGTTGCCGCCGAGCGCCGGCTGCCGGCCAACGGCGTGATCTCGCACGCCGCGGACGATCCGTTCGAGGTCGAGCCGGCCGAAGCGATCGAGACCGAGGACGCACCGGTCGCCGCCAACGGCGCGGATAGCGCGGGGGCGACCGCGTCCGGCGAGAGCAGCGACGAGGAACGCAAGCGCAAGCGTCGCCGTCGTCGTCGCCGCGGCGCCCGTCGCGAAGACGGGGCGGCGCCACTGCCGGCAACGCTGCCGACGCATGACGACGATGCGTCCGACGCCGAGGCGGACGCCACCGATGCCGTCGCTACCGTGTCGGCCGAAGCGCCGGTCGCCGACGAGCCGGACGCGCCGGCACGCAAACGCGGTCGCCGCAGCGGCGCACGCGACCGGACGCAGAGTGCGGCACCCGCCCCGTCGCAGGACCGATCGCGCGCGTACGAGGGGCCGACCCCGGCCGACCCGTTCGGTGCGAGCTACGACATCTTCGACATCATCGATCAGGATGCCGGCACGCCCTCTCCGATCGCCGAGGCCGCCGAGATCCCCGCTCCAGCCCCTGCCGCCGTCATGCCGGCAGCGCCGGCCGAGCCGGCCCTGGCGGAGCCGGAGGCCAGCGCGCCCCCATCGGTCGAGCCGCCAC
>CAXUCM010000119.1:0-834 GCA_964249315.1 uncultured Acetobacteraceae bacterium
GGCCTGGTGCTGCAGGCGCGCCGGGCCGGTCGCCGCGTGCTGCTGCACCGGCTCGACCTGTCCAAGACCGGGCTGCTGGCGCCCTCGATCGCCTGCCTGGAGCGGTTGCAGGCCTGTCACGGCGACGCCGTCGCGATCGTGGTCGATGCGTGCCAGGCCAGGCTCGACCAGACGCGGGTGCGCGACTATCTGGGGCGCGGCTGGATGGTGATGATCACCGGCTCGAAATTCTTCACCGGGCCGCCCTTCTGCGGCGCCGTGCTGTTGCCGCCCGCGATCGCCGCGCGCGTGGCCGGGGGCGCCGGCCTTCCCGCCGGCCTGTCGGCCTACGGCAGCACGGCGGACTGGCCGGAGCGAGGCGCGCCGCCGCACCTGCCGGCCGAGGTCAATCTCGGCATGGTGCTGCGCTGGCAGGCGGCACTGGCCGAGATGCAGGCCTTCGCCGCCGTCCCCGCTGCGGATGCGCACGCCCGGCTCGGCTGCTTCCTTGCCGGCGTGTGCGAGGCGATCGCGGCGCGCCCCGATCTCGCCCTGATCGAGGGGCCGCCGCCGGACCGTCCCGCCGCGGCCGGGGCGGCGCCATCCTGGGATCAGCTGCAGACGATCGTGAGCTTCCTGGTGTTGCGGACCGATCCGGGTGCGGGCGAGCCGACGCCGCTGACGATGGCGCAGGCGCGGCTGCTCTACCGGTGGCTGAACTCGGACGTCTCGCCGGCGTTGCCGGCCGCGCCGCGCCGGATAGCGCCGCCGAGCACGACGCCGCCGCCGCGCGCCGGGCCGATCGTCAGCGTGACGAAATCGTCGAGGTGGCGGCCGGGGCCCCGGGACCGGTAG
>CAXUCM010000119.1:844-9398 GCA_964249315.1 uncultured Acetobacteraceae bacterium
GACGCCGCGAGCGGTGCGCCGCGGTCGAGCCGGACCTCGACGTCGACCGAGCCTGCGAGCAGATCCTCGCCCCCGGGCAGCCGCTCCAGCTCGACGAGACCGATCAGTCGCTGGGCGGCGGGGGCGGGGCGCGCCCGCGGGGGCGCTGCGGATCTCCGCGGGGGCGCGGCTGCTCTCCGGCGAGCCGTCGCACGAGGGGCTCGACGTCGAGCGCAGGCTGGCGCGCGAGGTCGCCGATGCGCGCCGCATTCTCGACAAGATCGCGCTGCTGCTTGCCTGTTGGGCGGCGGTGCAGGCCGTCGATCCCGAGCCGAGCTACGCGGCATCGGTCTAGAACGAGTTCGGAGCAGGATCGATGACGGACGTGACGACGAAGCCGGCACGGCCGGCGGCGATGCTGGCGGCACTCGGGATCGTCTACGGCGATCTCGGCACCAGTCCGCTCTACACCATGCAGACCATCCTGGAATCGTCCGGCGGTTCGGTCTCGCTCGCCTCGGTGCTGGGCGTGATGTCGCTGATCTTCTGGGCGCTGCTGCTGACCGTCTCGGTCAAGTACGGCGTGTTCGTGATGATGGCCGACAATCACGGCGAAGGCGGCATCCTCGCCTTGACCGCGCTGGTGACCGGAACCCGGCCGGGGCGGACGGCGGACGGCGCCAGGGTCTCGGTCCTGGTCGGTCTCGGCCTGATCGGCGCCGCCCTGCTCTACGGCGACGGCATCCTGACGCCGGCGATCTCGGTGCTGAGCGCGATCGAAGGGGTGAAGGTGGCGACGCCGGCGCTGAGCCATCTGGTCATGCCGATCGCGGCGGCGATCCTGGTCGGACTGTTCTGCCTGCAGACCTTCGGCACCGCCAGGATCGGGGGGCTGTTCGGGCCGGTCATGCTGGTCTGGTTCGTCACCATCGGCACGTTCGGGGCGATCGCCCTGGCCCGGCATCCCGAGGTCGCCCG
Source organism: uncultured Acetobacteraceae bacterium (assembly GCA_964249315.1). Classification (GTDB taxonomy): domain Bacteria; phylum Pseudomonadota; class Alphaproteobacteria; order Acetobacterales; family Acetobacteraceae; genus Lichenicoccus. Next base: position 1,802 of record CAXUCM010000119.1, read on the forward strand.
CGCGGTCGATCCGCGCTACGGCCTGCACTACCTGGTCGCGCATGGCTGGAGCAGCCTGATCGTGCTGGGCGGGGTGTTCCTCGCGCTGACCGGCGCGGAGGCGCTGTACGCGGATATGGGCCATATCGGCCGGGCTCCGATCCGCGTCGCCTGGTATGCGGTGGTGCTGCCGGCGCTGCTGCTCTGCTATGCCGGCCAGTCGGCCTCGCTGATCGGGATGAGCAAGCTGCCGGACAATCCGTTCTTCGGCATCGTCCCTGCCGCGATCAAGGACTGGGCGATCTGGCCGATGGTGCTGCTGGCGACGTTCGCGACCATCATCGCCAGCCAGGCGATCATCACCGGGGCGTTCTCGATGACCCGGCAGGCGATGCAGCTCGGCTGGTTCCCCGGCCTGAACATCCGGCAGACCTCCGACCGCGAGTACGGCCAGATCTACGTGCCGGCGGTGAACTGGACGATGATGCTCTGCACCGTCTCGATCACCGCCGCGTTCGGCAGTTCCTCGAGCCTTGCCGGCGCCTACGGGGTGGCGGTGTCGACCACCATGCTGTGCACCACGGCGCTGCTGTTCTCGTACCTGCGCGGTCCGGCCGGCTGGTCGGTCGCCGCGGCGCTGGCGCCGGCCGCGGTGTTCCTGTTCGTCGATCTCGGCTTCTTCGTCGCCAACCTGCTGAAGTTCTTCCAGGGCGGCTACATCCCGCTGCTCGTCGGGCTGTTGATGTTCCTGCTGATGACGTCGTGGCGGCGCGGCACTGCCGGGCTGCGGGCGATCTGGGGGCACGGGGGGCTGCAGCCGAAGGAGTTCCTGGGCCAGCTGGCCGACCGGCACGTGCCGCGCGTGCCGGGCACGATCGTGTTCCTGACCCGGACCGGGGAGCCGATCCCGCCGACGCTGGTCGCGCACGTGGCGCAGTTCGGCGCCCTGCAGCACACGGTGGTGACCCTGACCGTGGATTTCGAGGAGCGCCCGCGGGTGCCGGCGGACGAGCGCGTCGTGCTGCGTCGCCTGGAGGACGGGATCTGGCACGTCGCGGTGCGGTTCGGCTTCGTCGAGGTGCCGAACCTGATCGAGGCGTTGGACCAGGCGCATCAGCTCGGCTGTCCGATCGTGCCCGACGACGCGTTGTTCGTCGGCAGCCACGACGAGGTGGTGCGGGATCGCACCTCCGGACAGGCTCGCCTCGCCTCATGGCGGCGGATCCTGTTCAGCGTGATGTATCGCAACGCCGTGCATTCGGTGGATCGCTTCTCGCTGCCTGCCGACCGCTTCGTGCAGGTCGGGCGGCGGGTCGGCTTGTGAGGCTCGCATGGCATGAAAGAACATCCGATGACTGTACGCTCCGCCTTTCTCGACACGCCGGAGCTCGAGCCTGGCATCACCCGGTTCTGGCTGATCCGCCACGCGCTGGTGGAGCAGAACGCACGCATGCGGCTGTACGGCGCCACCGACGTGCCGCTCTGTCCCGAGAGCCTGGTGGCGCAGGTCGGGATGTATCAGGCGCTCGCCGGCCGCCTGCCGTTGACGTCGGCCTGGTACACCTCGCCGCTGTCGCGCACGCAGGACACCGCGCGCGCGATCCAGCGCGCCGGCTACCCGGAGACGGCGTGGACCGTGGAGCCGGGGCTGATCGAGCAGAGCATGGGAGACTGGCACGGCCTGGAGCACGCGGCGCTGCCGTCGAAGCTGCGTCTGCCGGCGCACGTGTTCTGGTCGATCGCGGCGAGCGAGGTGCCCCCCGGCGGCGAGAGCATGGAGCAGGTCTGCGAGCGCGTGGCCGCCACGCTGGAGCGGCTTGCCGACGCGCATGACGGCCAGGACATCGTCGCGGTCAGCCATGGCGGCGCGATCCGGGCCGCCGTCGCGCACGCGCTCGGCGTCGGTGCGGAGACCGCGTTGCGGCTCTCGGTGCAGAACCTCGCGGTGACCATCCTGGAACGGCACCCGCAATCCTGGCGCGTCGTCGCGGTGAACGAACTGCCGGGCGTGTAGCAAGAAAGGTTGGGGCTCTGCCCCAAGCCCCGCCAAAGGCTCGCCTTTGGAAACCTGTGCCCTGATCCTGGAGGCTCTCGGCGCGATCGCGCGCCGCGCATCCATGAGAGAAACGCTCCAAAACTGGATACGTATGAATAATAGGTTTGCAGGGTTCAACCTCTTTACAGGTTCGTTTCGATCGGCGCATAGATAGGCGCAAGAGAGGACCGAAAGATGCCCGAGACGCCGGTGCGTGATACGCTTTTGCCATCGCAACGTGCCGTCATCTGGCTGCTTCGATTTCACCAGATAGCAATCGAACCGGAGCAACTCCTGCATGAGTCGGGGGAGCGCTCCGACCACGATGGAACTCTTGCGTTTCCTTCGCCGGTCGGGTTTGAAGGCCAGATCGGTGCGCGTTCATGCCGGGCGCTTGACGCGAACCCCGATGCCGGCCATCGCCCTCCTGGCTGATGGCGATGCGATCGTGGTTGGGCGTGTTTCCGATCAGGGCGTCTTGTTCGTGGATCCGGCGACGCTCGCGCCGACGACAATGCCGTTGGACGAGTTTCTCTCCGGATGGACCGGTGTCCTGATCCTGGCCGCGCGTCGGGACAGTGTCAGCGGCGCCGGTCATCGCTTCAATTTCGGCTGGTTCGTCGATGCGATGAAGAAGTATCGCCGCGTCCTGGCGGAGGTCCTCGTCGCATCGCTCTTCCTGCAGCTGTTCGCGCTCGCCACGCCGCTCGCCTTTCAGATCCTGGTGGACAAGGTCCTGGTCAATCGCGGCATGAGCACGCTGGACGTGCTGGTCTTTGCGCTTGCAGCGATCGCGCTGTTCGAGGCGGTGCTCGGAGGACTGCGCACCTTCGTCTTCACCCACACGACCAACCGGATCGACGTCGAGCTCGGCGCGAAGCTGTTCCGACACCTCATGTCGCTGCCGCTCGCCTACTTCCAGGCCCGGCGCGTCGGCGACAGCGTGGCCCGCGTCCGCGAGCTGGAGACCATCCGGCAGTTCCTGACCGGCTCCGCCCTGACCCTGGTGATCGACCTGCTGTTCACCGGCATCTTCCTCGCCGTGATGGCCAGCTACTCCTAGACGCTGACCGGGATCGTGCTCGCATCGTTTCCGGTCTATGTCGCCGTCAGCGCGATCGCAACGCCGCTTTTTCGATCCAGGCTCGAGAACCGTTTCCGTCGCGGCGCCGAGAACCAGGCGTTCCTGGTGGAGTCCGTCTTGGGCATCGAGACGCTCAAGGCGATGGCGGTGGAGCCGCAGATGCAGCAGCGTTGGGAAGAACAGCTTGCCGGCTATGTCGGTGCCAGCAACGCGGTGTCGCGGGTCGGGAACGTGGCGACGCAGTCCATCCAGGTCACCAGCAAGCTCGCGACCGCGGCGACCCTCTGGTTCGGCGCCCACGAGGTTATTTCAAGTGACCTGACGGTGGGAGGGCTGGTCGCCTTCAACATGCTCGCCAGCCGGGTCACCCAGCCGGTGCTGCGCCTGGCGCAGATGTATCAGGATTTCCATCAGACCAGGATCTCGGTCGAGCGGCTCGGCGACATCCTGAACACGCCGCCGGAGCTCGGCGCCGCGGTCAGCCGCACGGCCCCCCCGACGCTCGCGGGCAAGGTATGCTTCGAGCACGTCCGCTTCCGGCACCGGCTCGACGGACCCTTGGTCCTCGACACGGTCTGCCTCGATGTCGAGCCCGGTGAGGTGATCGGGATCGTCGGACCGTCCGGCTCGGGCAAGAGCACCTTCGCGAAGCTGCTGCAACGCCTCTACGTGCCGGAGGCCGGGCGCGTGCTGGTCGACGGGGTGGATCTTGCCATGGTCGAGGCCAGCTGGCTGCGCCGGCGCATCGGCGTGGTGCTGCAGGAGAATGTGCTGTTCGATCTTACCGTGCGGGAGAACATCGCGCTGGCACGCCCTGGTATGCCAGTCGAGCAAGTGATCTGCGCGGCCAAGCTGGCTGGCGCGCACGACTTTATCCTGCAGTTGCCGCTGGGCTACGACACCAAGGTCGGCGAGCGCGGCGGATCGCTCTCGGGTGGCCAGCGTCAGCGCATCGCCATCGCCCGCGCCTTGGTCGGCGACCCGCGTATCCTGATCTTCGACGAGGCCACCAGTGCGCTGGACTACGAGAGCGAGCGGATCGTGCAGCAGAATCTGCGCGACATCTGCCGCAACCGAACCGTGTTCATCATCGCCCATCGGCTCAGCGCCGTCCGCCATGCCGACCGGATCATCACGCTCGACGGCGGCCGCCTGGTCGAGCAGGGCTCGCACGACGAACTCGTGCGTAGGGGTGGCCGCTATGCCACGCTGCATGCGCTGCAGGGAGGCCTTGCGTGACAGGCGGCACCAAGCAGCTGGTCCGGGTGGGACGAGCGGAGCCGCTGCTGGTCACCCTGGGCAGGCGGCCTCGCCATGAGCTCGAGTTCCTGCCGGCAGCACTGGAGATCATCGACACGCCGGCGCCTCCGGCCGCGCGACTGATCCCTGCCACCATCTGCGGCTTCTGCGTGGTCGCCCTGGCCTGGTCGATCGTCGGTCGCATCGACATCGTGGCGAACGCTCCTGGCACGGTCATTCCATCGGGCAAGGTCAAGGTCGTGCAGTCGCGCGTCACCGCGATCGTGCAGCGGATCCTGGTCGTCGACGGCGATCACGTTCTGGCGGGCCAGCCGGTGATCCAGCTCGATGCGACGACCGCCGCCGCCGACCGAGACAGGATCGGTGCCGACCTGGCGCAGTCCAAGGTCGACGTCGCAGGTCTGACCGCGTTGCGCAACAATCTCACGCCTCCTGATGCTCCGCTTTCCCCGACAATGCCCCTGGGCGTTGCAAAAGCCCAGTTCTTAGGGGAAGTCGCCACCATCACCGCTCGGCAGGCCGAGCAGCGTGCTAAGCTCGCCTCTCTGGTGGAACAGATGTCGGAGAAGCGCGTGGAGGCAGAGGAGAATGCCACAGCCATCGATAAGCTACGTGCCGAACTACCGATGCTTGCCGGCGTGCGAGATATGTATCGCAACCTCGACGCGAAGCGCTTGGCGAGTCGCATCGATGTCCTGGGGGCCGAGCAGAAGTTCTCCGACGCCGCGCACGACCTCGCCACGCAGATCGAGCATGGTGGCGAGGCACGAGCAAACCTAGCGGCATTAACTCAACAATATAAGGAGCAACAGGCAAACTATGCGCATGCGGTGGAGCAGGATCTAGGAGACTCCGAGCGCAAACTGTCTGAGAACAACGCACAATACCTTGCAGCCGTACATGAAGCCGAGCAAATGGTACTGCGTGCCCCGGTCACCGGTATCGTGCAGCAAGTGTCAATACACTCTGAGCATGGCGTTGTGACTCCGGCCGAGCGGCTGTTGGTGATGGTGCCGGATGCACAGCCACTCGTCGTCGAAGCGATGATCGCCAATCGCGACATCGGCTTCGTGCGTGCTGGCCAAGCAGTGAGCGTAAAAGTAGCCACTTACAGCTTCACCCGCTACGGATTAATCCCGGGCCAGGTTGTCAACGTGAGCCGCGACGCTGTCGATGATACGCCAAATGACGCACAGAACCCGAATGGCGCTTCTAAAAGCGGAGACACCCGGCGGCTGGCTGGTAGTGAGTCGGATCTAGACGGTGGTGAAGGAACCGGCTACATCGCGCAGATCGCACTTAGTCGGCAAACTATTACGGTCGACCATCATATTGCGAGACTCAAGCCCGGAATGTCCGTAACGGCTGAGATCTTCACCGGAAACCGGAGGATCATAAGTTATCTACTATCACCCATGTTGCGCTACGTCCATGATGCGGGAGGAGAACGGTAATGAACAGAATTGAAGTCAAAGATCCGGACTGCAAAGCTTTGTTCGAGCAGAGTTCGGCTAAACGGATATGAAGACGCAGGTTGCCGTAGCCTTAATAGCCTTTTGGTCAAGTGGAACCACGAGCTCCTGGGGTAGCGAGCAAAGGCAGTTCTCAGCATCCAATTCTCCATCAGAGAAAATAAAGGAAGAAAACAACACTATGGTAAGCGGTGAAATTGCTGCAGCAAAGTCTCTTCAAGGTGACTTACGAACAACTTTTGATCACCTTAAGTCCACAGGAAGTTTGAGTAGTAGCATGTCGGGTACTGACATAACACCTATGATATGTCATTATATAAATACAAACACCTCGTTTACCGCCGCAGAGAGAATACTGAAGGATGCTGGATTTGAAATCAATCATCCAGATCTCATAAACGGCCCGACCAATGTGAACAAGGCTGTCGACTGGTATGCCGTTGTAGCTAGGGTAAGCTCATATGAAAATCTACAATATGGCAAAAGCTCAGTTTTTGTTACGCTTCTTCCGAAAGCTCCCGGTGACTATAGTAAAATAGTTAATGCTACAGCGACTATATTCACCCAGTTTTTATAGGAGCACCACCATGGCAACCGAGACAATAAAAGTTTATTTCGAAGGCCTGGGCTCCGTTGCAGGTCTTCAATATAATCATGAGACACTGGTGTATACGAATTCTAGTGGTCAGCAATTTGTAGCAGTCGGTGGGCCAAGTAATTCCCCGCCTGCAAATTCTTCGAATACGAGGAACAGTTTCGCGCAGCCGCGCATGAAGCCGAGGGAATGGTGCTACGTGCCCCAGTTACCGGGACGGTTCAGCAGATACTGGTACATTCGGTGCTTGGTGTCGTCACTCCGGCCGAGCGGCTTATGGTAGTCGTGCCGGATACGCAGCAGCTTGTTGTTGAAGCGATGATCGCTAACCGCGACATTGGCTTTGTGCATGCTGGACAAGCAGCGAACGTGAAGGTAGCGACCTATACCTTCACTCGTTACGGCGTGATTAGTGGACACATCATCAGCGTGAGCCGCGACGCGGTCGACGATACACCGAACGGCTCACAAGATCCGAGTGCCGCCTCTAGAAGTGGAGATTTGCGGCGGCCGTCTGGTAGTGAGCTAGACCTGGACGGTGGCGAAGGTTCTGGATACGTCGCGCGGATCTTACTTAGTCGAGATTCGATTATGGTTGACCATCACGTGGCGAGATTGGAGCCGGGTATGGCCGTTACAGCCGAACTCGTAACGGGAAAACGTCGAGTTATCGGCTTTTTGATCTCTCCCCTAGCTACTTACGTAAGAGACGCTGCAAGAGAACGCTAGCAAGCAGCATCTAAAGAGACAGTTCCTGAGGGTTGCCAAGACAGCGAGCATCCACAGTGAACTTTAGCACCTAAAGAGTTTCCGAGTAGACGGAGGGAGCGTCGTGATGGCTAGCAGCCGAATAAGACAGTCCATATCGGAGTCGATTGAAAATAGCTTTTGGCCTTCGGGTAAATTGACCTGGCCGATAGTGCTAGTTGGGTTGATCGCAAGCTCTTGCCTTCTTACACTAGACGTGTGCTTCAGTCTTGGCGGCACGATGGTACAGCATGTCGGACTGGCATCTGTGTGTCGTACTAGAAGTCTCTTGCTTATCAGCGAACTTCCTTGGCCTACTATACACAAGCAACTTAGTCACTTGGCTTGCGGTCAGAATAACAGCCAGTTTCTAAGAGACCGTTTGAAAATGGTTGTGGCGGCTCGGGCTGGGGTGATTCAAGCTC
>CAXUCM010000120.1:0-6240 GCA_964249315.1 uncultured Acetobacteraceae bacterium
GATCTGGTATCCGGCCGAGGCCGCGCCGGTGCCGGCCGGCTTCGGGGAGGCGCGGCTGCCGCTCGCGGGCGCACCGCGGGCACGCGTTTCCGAGGTCCCCGAGGTACCCGAGCCTGGCGCGCCGTCGGCTGCGCCGCCGTCGCAGGGCTACCCGCTCGGCGCCGCGGTGGCGCAGGTGCTCGACACCTACGTGATCGCGGTGGCCGCAGACGGCAGCCTGGTGCTGGTCGACCAGCACGCCGCGCACGAGCGGCTGACCCACGAGGCGCTGCGCGAGCAGTATCTCGGCGGCGCCGTCGCAGCGCAGCGGCTGCTGCTGCCGGAGGTCGTCGAACTGCCGCGCAACGCGCGCGAGCGGCTGCTGGGGCAGGCGGAGCGGCTCGCTCGATACGGCATCGAGATCGACGGGTTCGGCGGCACGGCGGTGCTGGTGCGCGCGTTGCCGTCGCTGCTCGGCAACCCGGATCCGGCCGCGCTGCTGCGCGACCTCGCCGAGGAGCTGGCCGAGGACGAACTCGCCGAGGCCGGGGAGGCGGCGGCGTTGACCGCCCGGCTCGACGCGGTGATCGCGCGGCTGGCCTGCCACGGCAGCATCCGTGCCGGCCGCCGGCTGCAGCGCGACGAGCAGGACGCGCTGCTGCGTCGCATGGAGGCGACCCCGCGCGCGGCGACCTGCTCGCACGGCCGGCCAACCTACCTGAAGCTCAGCCGGCACGAGCTCGAGCGGCTGTTCGGGCGCAGCTGAGGCCGCCCGGCCACGACGCCCGTTAATAGCGCGGTAAAGGACATCTGCTTCGTTGCATATCCGAAACCGATGCCGCATCAAGTCGTTGCCACAACGAACTCGATGCAAGCAGGATCCCACGATGACGTCCCAGACCCAGTCGGTCGACCGCGAGCTCGACGGCGATGAAAGCCTGTCCCGGATGCGGACGCTGTGCCACTTCGTCGACGGCTTCGCCTCGGGCGACGCCGCCATCCGCATGGCCGCCGAGAGCTACCGCAGCAAGCTCGAACAGCAGGGGTGCGACGGCGAGACCATCCTCACCTTCGCCGCGACCATCCTGCTGGTCATCGCCGATCACCAGCTCGAGCAGCGGCAGGCGGCACTCGGCCGGCTGCCGCGACGCTGGGGCGGCGTCTGCTGAGTGCCGACGGCATCCGTACCGCCATCGGCGGCCGGTGCTATCCTGCCGAGCTCTCGATCTTCCCGCCGGTGCCTTCGCACAGCTGCTTGATGCTGCCGAGCGAGGCACGCAGCCCGTCGGTCATCGCCGCGCCCGGGCCGCCCTGGTGCCGGTCCATGGCGTCCTTGATCTGCTCGGTGGGCGAGAAGCGGAGCGTGCACTCGACCTGGGACGTCCGCTCGTCGCCCTGCACGGTCATCTTGCCGGCATAGTCGTTCTCGCCGTCCGAGCCCCAGCTCATCAGCCGGGTGGCGGGATCGGACTTGAACCAGCCGGTCGAGGCGTACGCATGTCCGTTGGCAGTGCCGTCGACCTCCACGCGGTCGGTGCTGTGGGCGTGGGCGCCGTGCACCGTCGGCAGGTATTTGGGCAGGTTGCCGATGTCGGAGATGAAGGCGAAGACGGCGTCGGCGGGCGCGGACACGTCGATGCGGTCGCTGTACTCTGCCATGATGGGTGCTCCTTCGGAGAGCCTCGTTGCGAGGTTCCTGAGCGCAGACGCCCCAGCGAGGCCGCGGTTTTGCCGCCTCGCGATCTTGGTCGGACGGGGCGCGCCGCCGGCCGGAACTCTCGCGCACCGGCGGGCTTTGCCGGACGTGCGCCTGCGTGCCGCCGCCGTTGCTGGGCAGCGCGGCGCCGTGCCCCTAGGATGCGGCCAGCTACGGAAGATCGAGAGAGACGTGCATCTGCCCCTGTTGTCCCTGGTCACCTTCCTGCCGCTGCTCGGTGCGGTGATGCTGCTGCTGCTGCCGGGCGATGCGAACGGACGCGGGCCGGCCCGACAGGTGGCGCTGTGGACCAGCCTGGTGGTGTTCGCCCTGTCGGTGGCGCTCTGGGTCGGCTTCGATCCCGGCCGCCCCGGCTTCCAGTTCGAGGAGCGCGCCGACTGGATGGTCGGCTTCGGCGTCTCCTACCATGTCGGTCTGGACGGCATCAGCCTGCTGTTCGTCCTGCTCGCGACGACGCTGACCCCGCTCGCCATCCTCGGCTCCTGGCGGCTCGCGGGTGCCCGCACGCGCGACTACATGCTGACCCTGCTGCTGCTCGAGACCACGCTGATCGGCCTGTTCGCAGCCCTCGACTTCATCGTCTTCTACGTGTTCTTCGAGGCGACGCTGATCCCGTCCAGCCTGCTGATCGGCATCTGGGGCAGCAGCGCGCGACGGGTCGCCGCCTCGTTCCGCTTCTTCCTTTTCACCTTCGGCGGCTCGCTGTTCATGCTGATCGCGCTGCTCGGGATGTGGCGCATCGCGGGCACCACCGACATCCCGGTGCTGCTGCACACGCACTTCGCGGCCTCGACGCAGATGTGGATGTTCCTGTGCCTGGCGCTCGCCTTCGGGGTCAAGCTGCCGTTGTTTCCGCTGCATGGCTGGATGCCCGACGCCTACACCGAGGCGCCGGCGCCGGCCGCGGTGCTGATCGCCGGCGTGCTGTCCAAGGCCGGTGCCTACGGCTTCCTGCGCTTCGCCATCGGCATACTGCCGGACGCGGCCCAGCGCGCCGCACCCTGGATGATCGCGCTCGGCATCGTCGCGGTGATCTACGCCGCCATCGTCGCCCTGGCGCAGACCGACATGAAGCGCCTGGTGGCGTATTCCTCGTTCTCGCATATGGGCCTGATCCTGGTCGGGCTGTTCACCCTGAACGGGGCCGGCGTCGGCGGCGCGCTGTTCCAGATGCTCAGCCACGGCATCATCATCGCCGGGCTGTTCCTGATCGTCGGCATGCTCGGCGCGCGCACCGGCACCCGCGAGATCGCCGGCTTCGGCGGGGTCGCGCACCGCATGCCGATGCTGGCCACGCTGCTGATGCTGTTCGCGATGGCCAATATCGGCCTGCCCGGCACCGGCGCGTTCGTGGGCGAGCTGCTGGTGATGATCGGCGCGATCCAGCTCGGCTTCTGGGTGGCGCTGCTGTCCGGCATGGGCATGATCCTGGGCGCGGTCTACATGCTGGTGATGTACCGGCGCGTGGTGTTCGGCGCCGCCTCCGGCCTGGTCGCGGCACTGCGCGACCTCGGTGCCCAGGAGATGGCGGTGCTGGCGCCGCTTGCCCTGATCACGCTGTGGATGGGCATCCATCCCTCCTCGTTCACCCGTGTGTTCGATCCCACCGTGCGGGTGCTGGCGCAGGGCTTCGCCCCTTCGCATCAGGCCGCCTCGGCGGCCGCCATGCTGGCCGGGCGCTAGGCGGGATGATGCCGTCCGTCGAGACCCCGCTGCCGGCCGCACCGCTGCGCATCGGCCGCCGCTCGCAGCTCGAGGCATTCCTGGTGCTGCGACGCAATCCGCTCGAGCTGTGGGGACCGGAGGCCTACGAGCAGGCGATCCTGCCGGGCCGCTTCCTCGGCCGCAGCCAGATCCTGCTGAACGATCCCGCCGCGATCCGGCACGTGCTGCTCGGCAACCACGAGAACTACCAGCGCAGCGCGCCGACCCGGCGCGTGCTGCGGCCGGTGCTCGGGGAGGGGCTGTTCCTCGCCGAGGGCGAGGCCTGGCGGCATCAGCGCCGGGTGATCGCGCCGAGCCTCGCACCGCGGGTGATGCCGATCCTGGTGCGACACGTCCTGCGCGTCACCCAGGCCAGGCTGGCCGAACTCGACGGAAGGCTCGGCCGCCCGGTCGAGCTGATCGGCGTGCTGCAGCGCCTGACCCTGGACATCGCCGGGCAGTCGATGTTCTCGCTGGAGATGAGCCGGTTCGGCGCCGAGATGCGCGCGCTGATGATCCGCTACGCGCTGAACCACGCCAAGGTCGGCGTGCTCGACCTGATGCTGCCCGAGCACGTGGCCTCGCCGCTGGATCACGGCCGGGCGGCGTTCCGGCAGGACTGGGTGGCGCTGATCGACCGCATCATCGCGGCGCGCGACGCCGGCGCCCGCACCGAGGCGGAGCCGCGCGACCTGCTGGACCTGCTGCGCGCCGCGCGCGACCCGGAAACCGGGCAGGGTTTCGATCAGGCCCAGTTGCGCGACGAGGTCTCCACCCTGATCCTGGCCGGACACGAGACCACCGCGGTGTCGCTGTTCTGGGCCTGCACCATCGCCGCGATGCGCCCGCTCCTGCAGGAGCAGATCGCCGAGGAGGCACAGTCGGTCGACCTGGCGGCCCCCGACGCGATGTCGCGGCTGCGCTTCACCCGCGCCTTCTTCGACGAGACGCTGCGTCTGTATCCGCCAGCCTACCTGATCGTGCGCGCGGCCCAGGCACCGGACGAGATCGCCGGGCACCGCATCGAGGCCGGTACCGTGGTCAGCATCTCGCCCTGGGTGCTGCACCGGCACCGGGCGCACTGGCGTCAGCCGGAGCGGTTCGACCCGCAGCGCTTCCTGCCGGGGGCTACGCCGCCGGACCGCATGGTCTACATGCCGTTCGGCGCCGGTCCGCGCATCTGCGTCGGCGCCCAGTTCGCGTTGACCGAGGGAGTGCTGGTGCTGGCCAGCCTGCTGCGGCGTTACCGGCTCAGCCTGATCGGCACGCCGACGCTCCGGCCGCGCGGGCTGATCACCACCCAGCCCGACCGGCGCCTACCGTTCCTGCTCGCCAGCCGGATGCACTGAGACCAGCCATTTCCCAGGGCCTCCATGCAACAAAGGCTCCGGGAGCATGCTCCCGGAGCCTTCCATTGTCTGAAGCATACGCCGTGAAGCGTCGGTTCAGGCCGGCAGCCCGCAAGTTCTGGCGGTGGTACCAGTCGTCCGGGTCACTTCAAGCGACACCTTCGTCAAACAATGAGACACTGGATCACCTCCTTTCAGTTGTTCTGTGCTTGAACCTTAGACCGGTCGGGACACCTCTTTCAAGCGATTCCCCTCCCCCTTCAGCGAGTGCGTCCATGCCATCCCTGTTCGATCCGATCCGTCTCGGCGCCATCGAGGCCCGCAACCGCATCCTGATGGCGCCGCTGACGCGCGGCCGCGCCACCGCGTCGCACGTGCCGACGCCGATCATGGCCGAGTACTACGCCCAGCGCGCGAGCGCCGGCCTGATCATCTCGGAGGCCACCGGGATCAGCCGGGAAGGGCTCGGCTGGCCGTACGCGCCAGGGATCTGGAGCGAGGCGCAGGTCGAGGCGTGGCGGCCGGTGACGGAGGCGGTGCATCGGGCCGGCGGCCGCATCGTCTGCCAGCTCTGGCATATGGGCCGGATCGTGCATCCGGACTTCCTCGGCGGGGCCGCACCGGTCTCGTCGTCCGCTACCACGGCGCCGGGCGAGGGTCACACCTATGCCGGCAAGCAGCCCTACGCGCAGGCCCGGGCGCTGCCTGTGGGCGAGATCCCGCACCTGCTCGCCGACTATGCGCGCGCTGCGAGCAACGCGCGGGCGGCGGGCTTCGACGGGGTGGAGATCCATGCGGCGAACGGCTACCTGCTCGACCAGTTCCTGCGCGACAACGCCAACCGCCGCACCGATGCCTATGGCGGTGCCATCCCCAACCGCGTCCGGCTGCTGCGCGAGGTGACCGAGGCGGTGATCTCGGTCGTCGGCGCCGAGCGCACCGGGGTGCGGCTGTCGCCGAACGAGCCGGTCCAGGGCGTCGACGACAGCGATCCGGTAGCGCTGTTTACCGCGGTGGCGGCGGCGTTGGGCGAGGCCGGCGTCGCCTTTCTCGAGCTGCGCGAGCCGAGCGAGCACGGCACCTTCGGTCGCGCCGCGCGGCCGGCGGTCGCACCCGCGATCCGGCGGGCGTTCGGCGGTCCGCTGGTGCTGAACTCGGACTATGACGGGGTGCGCGGCCAGGCGGCGCTGGATCGCGGCGAGGCCGACGCCATCGCCTTCGGCCGCACCTTCCTCGCCAACCCGGACCTGCCGGAACGGATCCGCACCGGAGCCCCGCTCACTGCGGACGTGACCTCGACCTGGTACAGCCAGGGGCGCGAGGGCTACACCGACTACCCGACGCTGGACGCGGCGTGAAGAAAGCTTGAGGCTCCGCCCCAAGCCCTGCCAAAGGCCCGCCTCTGGAAACGGCTTACAAATCGATTCTCAAGGCCGAGCCTTGAGCGGGTCCAGGGCAGAGCCCTGGCCTTGCTGCCCCTAAACGTCGAGC
>CAXUCM010000120.1:6250-9378 GCA_964249315.1 uncultured Acetobacteraceae bacterium
ACCCAAAAAAACCCGTTCCACCCCCCCGCGCTTGGGGGGGGCCCCGGCCACCCCCCTGGCCTTGCTGCCCCTAAACGTCGAGCAGCTCGACGCCCCTGGCATGGTCCTGGATGAACTGGAAGCGCAGTTCCGGGCGGCGGCCCATCAGGCTCTCGACCATCGTGCTGGTGGCGCCGCGGTCCTCGGGGGCCGCCACCACCTTCAGCAAGGTGCGGTGGCGCGGGTCCATGGTGGTCGCCTTCAGGTCGGCGACCGGCATCTCGCCCAGCCCCTTGAAGCGGCTGACCTCGACCTTGGCGTTCGGCTTGAACGCCGACTTCAGCTTGCGCTCGCGGTCGCGGTCGTCCATCGCGTAGACCGTCTTGGCGCCCTGGGTGAGCCGATAGAGCGGCGGCTGCGCCAAGTAGAGGTGGCCGAGCCGGATCAGGTCGGGCAGCTCGCGATAGAAGAAGGTCATCAGCAGCGAGGCGATGTGCGCGCCGTCGACGTCGGCGTCGGTCATGATGATGATCCGGCCGTAGCGCAGCCGCGCCATGTCCGCCGCGGAGCCGACGCCGCAGCCCAGCGCCTCGACCAGGTCGCGCAGCTCCTGGTTCTGTCGCAGCTTTTCCACGCTGGCGCTGGCGACGTTCAGGATCTTTCCCTTGAGCGGCAGCACCGCCTGGGTCTCGCGATTGCGCGCCTGCCTGGCCGAGCCGCCGGCGCTGTCGCCCTCGACCAGGAAGATCTCGGTCTCGGCGGCGCGCTCGCCGGTGCAGTCGGTCAGCTTGCCGGGCAGGCGCAGGCGACGCGTCGCCGATTTGCGCGGCGTGTCGCGGGCCTCGCGTCGGCGCACCCGCTCCTCGGCCCGCTCGATGACGAAGGCGAGCAGGGTGTCCGCCTGTGCCGGATGGCCGGACAGCCAATGGTCGAAGCGGTCGCGCGTCGCCGTCTCGACCAGGCGCGTCGCCTCCTGGCTGGTCAGCTTCTCCTTGGTCTGGCCCTGGAAGTGCGGCTCGCGGATGAACACCGAGAGCTTGGCGGCGACGGCGCCGAGCAGGTCCTCGGCGGTGACCTGCGACGCGCGCCGGTTGCTGCGCTGCTCGCCCCAGCCGCGCAGGCCCTTCAGCAGCGCGTTGCGAAAGCCGGTCTCGTGCGTGCCGCCCTGCGGCGTCGGGATGGTGTTGCAGAACGAGGCGAGCTGGGCCTCGCCGGCCTCGAGCCAGGCAACCGCCCATTCCAGACGTCCGGTGGCGCGCCCGTCCGCCGCCGTCGGCAGCTCGGCCTCGCCCGCCCAGGGTTCGGCGAACGTGCCGGCGCTCTCGCCCAGCTCGTCGCGCAGGCTGTCGGCGAGGCCGCCCGGGAAGTGCAGCAGCGCCTCGGCGGGGATGTCGTCGCGTCCGGCGATCAGGGCCGGCGCCACGCTCCAGCGCAGGCTGACGCCGCGGAACAGGAATGCCTTCGACCGGCACAGCCGATACAGACGCAGCGGGCTGAACTGCAGCGCGCCGAAGATCTCGGCGTCCGGCACGAAGCGGACCTGCGTGCCGCGCCGGTTCTGGGTGACGCCGATGCGCTGCAGCTTGCCGAGCGGGCGGCCGCGCTCGTATTCCTGCCGCCAGACCGCACGGTCGCGCGCCACCTCGACCTCGAGCCGCGAGGACAGCGCGTTGACCACCGAGGAGCCGACGCCGTGCAGGCCGCCCGAGGTCGCGTAGGCCTCGCCGGAAAACTTGCCGCCGGAATGCAGCGTGGTGAAGATCACCTCGAGCGCCGAGCGGTCGGTGAATTTCGGGTGCCGGTCGACCGGGATGCCGCGGCCGTTGTCGCGCACGGTGAGCCGGTTGCCGGGCTCGAGGGAAAACTCGATCAGGCCGGCGTGCCCCGCCACCGCCTCGTCCATGGCGTTGTCGAGGATCTCGGCGGCCAGGTGATGCAGGGCCGTCTCGTCGGTGCCGCCGATATACATGCCCGGCCGCCGACGCACCGGCTCGAGTCCCTCCAGCACCTCGATGTCGCGCGCATCGTAGCCGCCCGCGGGCCGCTTCGAGGCCTGCGGCCCCGTAGCGCCAGGGCCTTTGTCCCTGGATCTGGGCGACGTGAAGTTCATGATGTGTTCTTGCCTGCCCCGCGGCATCCGTCAAGCCGCCTGCCGAGACTGCGATCAGCGACGCGCGTGGCGGGCGCGGCCGTGTCTCGTGCGCAGCGCGGCACGCGTCGGCGTCGCCGTCCCGCACGTGTCGAAGGTCGCCGGCTGCTCGATATCCTTGGCCTCAGCGTAGCCGCCGAGATCGCCGGCATCGCTGAGCACGGCGACCTCGTCGAACATGCTGACGCGCTGGTCGCAGAACTGCGTGCCCGCCTGCAGGCCGCGCTCGGACTGCACGTTGGCGAGCTGGGTGATGTAGTCGTCATGCGCCTTCTGCGCTGCGCGCCCGTACGAATGGGTGAAGTAGGTCGCCAGCGCGCGCTCCTGTTCGTTCAGGTCGGCATGGAACTTGGCGACGAAGGCGTTGTAGCGATCCTGCTGGCTGCAGGAGAGTGCGGTCACCATCAGCTCGCTCTTCAGCCCCTCGACGTCGAAGGCTTCGTGCACCGGCGACATGCCGCAGGGCGAGACGGCGCCGGCGGCCGGACCGAGGCAGCTGCCGAACCCGGTCGCGGCCGCGACCAGCAGGGCAAGACGAGACGGCATGCAGGTCTCCGGGATGGATCAGGGGGACGTCGCAACAGGACGGGAGGGATGTATAGGCCGCCCGCGCCGATGTAACGCAAGCGGAGAATGTCGGGCGCCTGGCAAGGCTTCCGCCGGGATGGGGCTTGCTCTACAGGAGACGCGTCGATCGAGCCGCCTAGCCGGGGCCTCCATCGCATCGAAGAAGGAACCCCCGAGTGCGTGTGCGTGTCGCTGCGACCTGCCTGGGCATGGCCGGACTGATGGCCGGATGTGTGCACAAGCCTCCCGAGCCGCCGGAGCGCGTGGCGCCGAACCCGTTCGCCTACCTCAAGCGTTCGGCGGTCTGCCATGGCGGGACGATCGGCAAGGTCGCGTCCGGCCTCGCGGTCGCGATCAGCACGCGCAGCGACGGCGGACTCTGCTCGGTCAGCCTGCAGCAGCCGACCGGCGACGCCTACGCGTCGTTCCTGAT
>CAXUCM010000121.1:0-9352 GCA_964249315.1 uncultured Acetobacteraceae bacterium
GTGTCCGCCGCCGACGGCCCGATGCCGCAGACCCGCGAGCACATCCTGCTGGCCCGCCAGGTCGGCGTGCCGGCGCTGGTGGTGTTCCTCAACAAGGTCGACATGGTCGACGATCCCGAGCTGCTCGAGCTCGTCGAGATGGAGGTGCGCGAGCTGCTGTCCTCCTACCAGTTCCCCGGCGACGACATCCCGGTGGTCAAGGGCTCGGCCCTGGTCACGCTGGAAGACGGCGACGCGGTGCTCGGCGAGAACGCGGTGCTCGAGCTGATGGCGGCGGTGGACACCTACATCCCGCAGCCGGAGCGTCCGATCGACCGGCCTTTCCTGATGCCGATCGAGGACGTGTTCTCGATCTCCGGCCGCGGCACCGTGGTGACCGGACGCGTCGAGCGCGGCATCGTCAATGTCGGCGACGAGATCGAGATCGTCGGGCTGAAGAACACGGTGAAGACCATCGTCACCGGCGTCGAGATGTTCCGCAAGCTGCTCGACCGCGGCCAGGCCGGCGACAATATCGGCGCGCTGCTGCGCGGCACCAAGCGCGAGGACGTCGAGCGCGGCCAGGTGCTTGCCAAGCCCGGCTCGATCACGCCGCATACCAAGTTCAAGGCGGAAGCCTACATCCTGACCAAGGAAGAGGGCGGCCGGCACACGCCTTTCTTCACCAACTACCGTCCGCAGTTCTACTTCCGCACCACCGACGTCACCGGCGTGGTGCAGCTGCCGGAGGGCACCGAGATGGTGATGCCGGGCGACAACATCTCGATGGATGTCGAGCTGATCGCGCCGATCGCCATGGATGAGGGGCTGCGTTTCGCCATCCGCGAGGGTGGCCGGACCGTCGGCGCCGGCGTCGTCGCGTCGATCACGGCCTGACGCGCGAGAGAAGCCCCGAAGCCACGAGCCGGACCGATTGAACGATGGACAACCAGAACATCCGCATTCGCCTGAAGGCGTACGATCACCGCGTGCTGGATAACAGCACGAAGGAGATCGTGAACACGGCCAAGCGTACGGGTGCGCGGGTTCGGGGGCCCATCCCGCTGCCGACGCATATCGAGCGGTTCACGGTGAATCGCTCGCCACACGTGGACAAGAAGAGCCGCGAGCAGTTCGAGATCCGGACGCATCGTCGGCTGCTCGACATCGTCGAGCCGACTCCGCAGACCGTGGACGCCCTGATGAAGCTCGACCTCGCCGCCGGCGTCGACGTCGAGATCAAGCTGTAAGGTCCAGACGATGCGAACCGGATTGATCGCGAAGAAGCTGGGCATGTCCCGGATTTTCAGGGAGGACGGCACGCACGTGCCGGTCACCGTGCTGCACCTGGATGCGCTGCAGGTGGTCGACGTGCGCACCGAGGAGCGCGACCGCTACGTGGCGCTCCAGCTCGGCACCGGCGCCGCCAAGGTAAAGAATGTCAGCCAGCCGAACCGCGGGCATTTCGCCCGCGTCAAGGTGGAGCCGAAGAGGAAGCTGGTCGAGTTCCGCGTGGCTCCCGACGCGGTGCTCGAGATCGGCGCCGCTCTGTCGGCGACGCACTTCGTCGTCGGCCAGAAGGTCGACGTCACCGGCACCAGCAAGGGCAAGGGCTTCGCCGGCGGCATGAAGCGCTGGAACTTCGCCGGTCTCGAGGCCAGTCACGGCGTCTCGGTGAGCCATCGTTCGCTGGGCTCCACCGGCAACCGCCAGGATCCCGGCAAGACCTTCAAGAACAAGAAGATGGCCGGCCATCTCGGCCATGAGCGGGTGACCACGCTCAACCTGGTGGTCGCGGCCGTCGATGCAGAGCGCAACCTGCTGATGATCCGCGGCGCGATCCCGGGTGCGAAGAACGATTTCGTGCTGGTACGCGACGCGATCAAGCGGCCGCGCCACGCGGACGCGCCCTATCCGGCCGGGCTGGTCGAGATGCCCGCGCAGCCGGCCGGTTGAGGAGGCGGGCAATGGATTTCGAGATCAAGACCCTCGACAACGGCAGCGCCGGCACCATCGGCCTGCCGGACGAGATCTTCAACGCGACGCCGCGGCAGGACATCATGGCGCGCGTGGTGCATTGGCAGCTCGCCCGCCGCCGTGCCGGCACCCACAAGGTGAAGGGCATGGGCGAGGTCTCCGGCACCACCAAGAAGCCGTATAAGCAGAAGGGCACCGGCAACGCCCGCCAGGGCAGTCTGCGCTCGCCGCAGTTCCGCACCGGCGGCGCCGTGCACGGGCCGGTGGTGCGCGACCATGGCTATGACCTGCCGAAGAAGGTGCGCCGTCTCGGCCTGATCTCGGCACTGTCGCAGAAGCAGGCCGAGGGCCGGCTGGTGGTGCTCGACACGGCCAGCGGCACCGAGAAGACGGCGGAGCTGGCGAAGAAGCTGAAGCTGCTCGGCTGGCATTCGGCCCTGATCGTCGATGCCAGCGTCGATGCGGGCTTCCTGCGCGCGGCACGCAACCTGCCGCGCATCGACGTGCTGCCGGGGATCGGCGCCAACGTCTACGACATCCTCAACCACGAGGTGCTGGCGATCACCCGGGCCGGAGTGGAGAGCCTGAAGGAGCGCCTGGCATGACCGATATCCTGGCAATCCGGCGGCGCGCCGCCAACCTGTCGCGCGAGGCGATGTTCGACATCGTGCGCGCGCCGGTGATTACCGAGAAGGCGACCGCGCTATCGGAGCGCAACCAGGTGGTGTTCCGCGTCGCGATCACGGCGTCCAAGCCGCAGATCAAGGCGGCGGTCGAGGGACTCTTCAACGTCAAGGTGATGGCGGTCAACACGCTCGTGCAGAAGGGCAAGACCAAGCGCTTCCGCGGTCGCCCGGGCGTGCGCTCCGACATCAAGAAGGCGTACGTGCAGCTCGCCGAGGGACAGTCGATCGACCTGTCCGCGCGGCTGTCCTGACGCGCGCGAAGGCATAAGATCCGATGGCACTCAGGCATTTCAATCCGGTCACGCCCAGCCTTCGCGGCACGGTGCTGATCGACCGCAGCGAGCTGTACAAGGGCAAGCCGGTCAAGACGCTGACCGAGGGCAAGAACAAGTCCGGCGGTCGCAACAACCAGGGCCGCACCACCTCGTGGTTCCGCGGCGGCGGTCACAAGCAGACCTATCGCTTCGTCGACTTCAAGCGTCGCAAGTTCGACGTGGCGGCGACGGTCGAGCGGCTGGAGTACGATCCCAACCGCACCGCCTTCATCGCGCTGGTGAAGTATGCCGACGGCGAACTCGCCTACATCCTGGCGCCGCAGCGTCTCCGCGTCGGCGATGCCGTCATCTCGGGCGCGCGCGTCGACATCAAGCCGGGCAACGCGATGCCGCTCTCGGCGATCCCGGTCGGCACCATCGTGCATAACGTCGAGCTCAAGCAGGGCGCGGGCGGCAAGATGGCGCGCTCGGCCGGCACCTACGCGCAGCTCGTCGGCAAGGATTCCGGCTACGCGCAGATCAAGCTGCAATCGGGCGAGTTGCGCGTGGTGCGTTCCGAATGCATGGCGACCG
Organism: uncultured Acetobacteraceae bacterium; assembly: GCA_964249315.1. Lineage (GTDB taxonomy): Bacteria > Pseudomonadota > Alphaproteobacteria > Acetobacterales > Acetobacteraceae > Lichenicoccus. The sequence continues at coordinate 3,491 of CAXUCM010000121.1, forward strand.
TGGGTGCGGTGTCCAATCCGGACAACATGAACCAGTCGATCGGCAAGGCCGGGCGCTCGCGCTGGCTCGGCCGCCGTCCGCACAATCGCGGCGTGGTGATGAACCCGGTCGACCATCCGCATGGCGGCGGCGAGGGCCGCACCTCGGGCGGCCGGCATCCGGTGACGCCGTGGGGCAAGCCGACCAAGGGCTACAAGACGCGCGTCAACAAGCGCACCGACAGCCTGATCATCCGTCGACGCAAGACCGGCAAGTAAGGGGCACGCAAGATGGCACGTTCCGTCTGGAAGGGCCCGTTCGTGGACGGGTATCTGCTGAACAAGGCCGAGGCGTCGCGCGCGTCGGGACGCAACGAGGTGATCAAGATCTGGTCGCGCCGGTCGACGATCCTGCCGAACTTCGTCGGCCTGACCTTCGGCGTCTATAACGGGCACAAGTTCCTGCCGGTGCAGGTCAACGAGAACATGGTCGGGCACAAGTTCGGCGAGTTCTCGCCGACGCGCACCTTCACCGGGCACTCGTCGGACAAGAAGGCGAGGCGCGGCTGAGATGAGCAAGCCCAAGCATCCGCGCCTGCTGGCGGAGACCGAGGCGCAGGCGATCACGCGCAACATCCGCGTCAGCCCGCGCAAGCTCAACCTGGTCGCCGGCCTGATCCGCAACAAGCCGGCGGCGAACGCGCTCGCGACGCTGACCTTCAGCAAGCGGCGCATTGCCCAGCAGGTGCGCAAGACGCTGGAGAGTGCGATCGCCAATGCCGAGAACAACCACCAGCTCGACGTCGACCAGCTCGTCGTCATCCACGCCGAGGTCGGCAAGTCGATCGTGATGCGCCGCTTCCATGCGCGCGGCCGCGGCCGCTCGGCGCAGATCGAGAAGTTCTTCAGCCACCTGAAGATCGTCGTGGCGGAGCGTGCTTCGGACGCCAGCCCGGCGCCAGAACAGAAAGCCGCCTGAACCATGGGTCACAAGGTCAATCCGATCGGGCTTCGCCTCGGCATCAACCGCACCTGGGACAGCCGCTGGTTCGCCGGCACCGACTACGCCAAGCTGCTGCATGACGATCTCAAGCTGCGCTCGCATCTGCGTCGCAAGCTGTCCGGCGCCGGCGTCTCGCGGGTGGTGATCGAGCGCCCGGCGAAGAAGCCGCGCGTGACGATCTACGCCGCCCGTCCGGGCGTGGTGATCGGCAAGAAGGGCCAGGACATCGACAATCTGCGTCGCGACCTCGCCAAGATGGCGAAGTCCGACGTGGCGCTGAACATCGTCGAGATCCGCAAGCCGGAGATCGAGGCGCAGCTGGTTGCCGAGAACATCGCCCAGCAGCTCGAGCGCCGGGTGGCGTTCCGCCGGGCGATGAAGCGCGCGGTGCAGTCGGCGATGCGTCTGGGTGCGCAGGGCATCCGCATCAATTGCGGCGGCCGTCTCGGCGGCGCCGAGATCGCGCGCGTCGAGTGGTATCGCGAGGGCCGCGTGCCGCTGCACACGCTGCGCGCGGACATCGATTACGGCGTCGCCACCGCCAAGACCACCTACGGCACCTGCGGCGTGAAGGTCTGGATCTTCAAGGGCGAGATCCTGGCGCATGACCCGCAGTCGCAGGATCGTCGCGCCGCCGAACAAGCGCCGCAACGCTGAGCCGGCGCGAGGATAGAAGCACATGTTGTCTCCGAAGCGGACCAAGTACCGCAAGGCCCACAAGGGCCGCATCCACGGCCTGGCGAAGGGCGGCACGGCGCTGAATTTCGGTGCGTTCGGGCTCAAGGCGCTCGAGCCGGAGCGGGTCACCGCACGGCAGATCGAGGCGTCGCGACGCGCGATCACGCGCGCGATGAAGCGTGCCGGCCGCGTCTGGATCCGCATCTTTCCCGACGTTCCGGTCTCCACCAAGCCGGCCGAGGTGCGCATGGGCTCGGGCAAGGGATCGCCCGAGTTCTGGGTGGCGCGGGTCAAGCCGGGCCGCATCGTCTTCGAGATCGACGGCGTCTCCCCGGAGGTCGCGCGCACCGCGCTCGCGCTGGGGGCAGCCAAGCTGCCGATCAAGACCAAGGTCGTGACCCGGATCGGGGAGGCGTAGGATGGCCCGCGCAAGCAAGCCTTCCGACCTGCGTGCGAAGAGCGCGGACGAGCTGCAGACGCAGCTGCTCGACCTCAAGCGCGAGCAGTTCAACCTGCGCTTCCAGCGCGCGACCGGGCAGAACGAGGGCACCGGCCGCGTCCGCGAGGTGCGTCGCGAGATCGCGCGCATCAAGACGGTCGTTCATTCCAAGAGAGATGCGGGCGCTGCGGCGCCGGCATCGAAGTCCTGAGAGGAGCCGGGCGATGCCGAGGCGCGTCCTGACCGGGCGGGTGACCAGCGACAAGATGAACAAGACCGTCACGGTGCTTGTCGATCGTCGCGTCATGCACCCGCTCTACAAGAAGTTCATCCGCCGCTCGAAGAAGTACGCGGCGCATGACGAAGAGAATTTGTGCAAGGTCGGCGACACGGTGCGCATCATCGAGTGCCCGCCGATCTCCAAGCGCAAGACCTGGCTGGTGGTGAGCCGCAACGGCGAGGTGCTGGCCGACGAGACGCTGGACGAGGGCGCGGTCGCGGCCCTGTCCGCGCACGAGGCCGCCCCGGTGCCGGAGACGCACGCCCCGGCCGCGCATGCGGGGAGCTGAGCGATGATCATCGTCGAGACCAACCTCGATGTCGCCGATAATTCCGGTGCGCGACGGGTGCAGTGCATCAAGGTGCTGGGCGGCTCCAAGCGCCGCTCGGCGTCGGTCGGCGACGTCATCGTCGTCTCCATCAAGGAGGCGATCCCGCGCGGCAAGGTGAAGAAGGGCGACGTGCACCAGGCGGTGGTGGTGCGCACCTCGTTCCCGGTGCGTCGCGCCGACGGCAGCGCGATCCGCTTCGACCGCAACGCGGCGGTGCTGATCAACAAGCAGTCCGAGCCGATCGGCACCCGCATCTTCGGCCCGGTGGTGCGCGAGCTGCGTGCGCGCAAGTTCATGAAGATCATCTCGCTGGCCCCGGAGGTGCTGTGATGGCCGCCCGCATCCGCAAGGGCGACCAGGTCGTCGTCACCACCGGCTCGGATCGCGGCAAGCAGGGCGAGGTGCTCAGCGTGCTGCCGAAGGCGGGTCGGGCACTGGTGCGCGGCGTGCGCGTCGCCAAGCATCACACCAAGCCGCGCGGCGTGGGCGAGCAGGGCGGCATCATCGAGCGCGAGGCCACCATCGACCTGTCCAACCTGAAACTGGTCGATCCCAAGAGCGGCAAGCCGACCAAGGTCGGCTTCCGCGTTCTGGACGATGGCCGCAAGGTCCGTGTCGCCAAGGCGACCGGCCAGATCATCGAAGGCTGAGGAGGCGACGATGACGGATACACGAGCGACCCGCGTGATGCCGCGCATGCAGCAGCGCTACGAGAGCGAGATGCGCGCCAGCCTGCGCGAGCAGTTCGGCTACAAGAACGTCATGCAGGTGCCGCGGCTGGAGAAGATCGTCATCAACATGGGCGTCGGCGAGGCCGCCGGCGACCAGAAGAAGCTGGATGCCGCGGTCGGCGAGATGATGCTGATCGCCGGCCAGAAGCCGGTCAAGACGATCGCCAAGAAGGCCATCGCCGGCTTCAAGATCCGCGAGGGATTGCCGATCGGCTGCAAGGTGACGCTGCGCCGGTCCCGCATGTACGAGTTCCTCGACCGGCTGGTGACGATCGCGATGCCGCGCGTGCGCGACTTCCGCGGATTGCCGGCGAACAAGGGCTTCGACGGTCGCGGCAATTTCGCGATGGGTCTCAAGGAACAGATCGTGTTCCCGGAGATCAACTACGACAAGGTCGACCAGATCCGCGGCATGGACATCATCTTCGTCACCAGTGCGAAGACCGATGCCGAGGCGAAGGCGCTGCTGAAGGCGTTCGACCTGCCCTTCGCTGCCGCCTGATGCCGCGTTCGAGACTGAAGTTTTTTTGGAAAACCGCGGGGCGGCGCCTCGCAGGTTCCGGAGGGTAAGACAAGGCATGGCCAAGACATCCGCCGTCAACCGCAACCTCAAGCGCACAGCCATGGCCGCGCGCGACAAGGGCAAGCGCGGCTCGCTGAAGAACATCATCATGGACCGCACGCTGCCGGTCGAGGACCGGTTCGAGGCGTCGATGAAGCTGGCGCAGCTGCCGCGCAACGGCGCGCGCGTGCGCGTCAAGCTGCGCTGCAAGATCACCGGCCGCTCGCGCGCGAACTACCGCAAGTTCGAGCTGTGCCGGATCGCGCTGCGCGATCTCGCCAGCAGCGGGCAGATCCCCGGCATGGTCAAGTCGAGCTGGTAGGGGAGACGACCGATGTCGATGTCCGATCCCCTGGGTGACATGCTCACCCGCATCCGCAACGCGCAGCGCTCCCGCCACGCGGCCTGCGTCGCGCCGGCCTCGAAGCTGCGCGCCAACGTGCTCGAGGCGCTGCGTCGCGAGGGCTACATACGCGGCTTCAAGGCCGAGGAGCTGCGCCCCGGCATCGCCCAGCTGCGCATCGAGCTGAAATACACGGACGGCGAGCCGGTCATCAAGGAGATCCACCGGGTCTCCAAGCCGGGCCGCCGGGTCTATTCGAAGATCAAGGAGCTGCCGCGGGTCTATGCCGGCCTGGGCGTCTCGATCCTGTCGACGCCGCGCGGCGTCCTGAGCGATGCAGAGGCTCGCGCCGCCAATGTCGGCGGCGAGGTCCTGTGCCGCGTGTTCTGAGGGCGGCATCATGTCCCGTGTAGGCAAATACCCCGTCGAGATCCCGACCGGCGTGCAGGTCGCCATCGCCGACGGCGTGCTGGTCGCCCGCGGCAAGCTCGGCGAGCTGCGGCTGCCGCTCTCCGAGCATGTCGAGACCACGGTGGCCGAGAACCGCGTCACCGTGGTGCCGCGCAGCAAGGCCGCGCCCTCTCGGATGATGTGGGGCACCACGCGCGCGCTGGTCGCCTCGATGGTCCGGGGGGTGTCGACCGGCTACAGCAAGACGCTCGAGATCACCGGCACCGGCTACCGCGCCTCGGTGCAGGGGTCGAACCTGGTGATGAATCTCGGCTACTCGCACGACATCGTCTACGCGATCCCGGCCGGCATCCGCATCACCGCGCCGCGCCCCACCTCGGTGGTGATCGAGGGCGTCGACAAGCAGCGCGTCGGCCAGGTGGCGCTCGACATCCGCAACTTCCGCGCCCCGGAGCCCTACAAGGGCAAGGGTGTGCGCTACGACACGGAAATCATCCGTCGCAAGGAAGGCAAGAAGAAGTAATGGGCACGCAACAGGATCTGCGGGAGCGGCGGCGGTCCCGCCTTCGCTTCCAGCTCCGCCGCAAGGCCGGCGGACGCCCGCGCCTGTCGGTGTTCCGCTCGGGCAAGAACATCCACGCCCAGGTGATCGACGACGTCTCCGGCCGCACCGTCGCCGCCGCCTCGTCGCTCGACCGCGACCTGCGCGCGCAGCTGAAGACGGGCGCGGACGCTGCCGCTGCCGCGGCCGTCGGCAAGCTGATCGCAGAGCGCGCGGTCGCCGCCGGCGTCGGCAAGGTGGTGTTCGATCGCGGCGCCTATCTCTATCACGGGCGCGTCAAGGCGCTGGCGGAGGCGGCCCGCGAGGGCGGCCTCGCCTTCTAGGAGGTCTCTCGCATGGCACGGGAAGCAAGAGAGGGCGGCAGGGGCGGTCGCGACCGCGACCATAACCGCGACGGCGACGACCTGATCGACAAGCTGGTCACCATCAACCGCGTCGCCAAGGTGGTGAAGGGCGGACGCCGCTTCGCCTTCGCCGCCCTGGTGGTGGTGGGCGACCAGAAGGGCCGCGTCGGCTACGGCGCCGGCAAGGCGCGCGAGGTGCC
>CAXUCM010000122.1:0-9346 GCA_964249315.1 uncultured Acetobacteraceae bacterium
CTCAAGAGCATCATCCGATCAGATGGAATCATCTGATTGGATAAAGATGCTCGCCGAAACAACGAGCTGGAGCGGGTTCCGTGAGCGAACGCGAACGGAAAACGCTCTAGACCCGGAACACGTAGGTGCTGCCCGGGGCGCGCTCGATGTCGGGCGGAAAGGCGGCGCGCTTCTCGGCGAAGTAGCGGGCGCGGTGGTCGCCCTCGGCCGCCAGGTTGTAGGTCAGGTAGAGCACCCGACGTGAGCTGCCGGTCAGGTTCGGCTTGCTGGCATGCGCGACGAAGCTGTCGAAAAAGATCACGTCGCCCGGCTGGGTCGGCACCGGCGCCAGGTCGAGCGACGCCTCGTCGAGCGGCGCCCATTCCTGCCCGCTCAGTTCGCGTGCGCGCTCCGCCCCGGCGATCTCCAGGCAGCCATTCTCGATCGTCGCCGCATCGATCGTCACCAGCGCGGTGACGAACAGCGGCGCGTAGCGGCTCCAGCCGGCGGCCTGGTCCTGATGCGCCTTGAACCCGTCGCCGCCGGGATGCTTGAAGTTGATCTTGTCCTTGAACAGGACGCTCGGTCCGCCCATCAGCCGGTCGATCCAGCGCGACAGCGCGCCGTCCCGCGCCGTGTGGTCCATCTCGGCGTGGTGGCTGCAGAAATCCTCGATCCGCTGCACCACCCTTGTGCCCGCCGCCAGCAGGCTGTCCTCGTGATAGACCATCTGGCCGCCTGCCGCTTCCGGCGCGGCGGCGATCTCGTCGGTCCAGCGGATCAGCGCGCGGGTCTGCGCCGCATCGAAGAAGCCGGGCACCACCAGCGTGCCCGTGCGCTCCATCCGGGCGAGCTCGGCTGCGTCCGGCAGACGCGCCGACGGTGCCAGGGCGATCACGCGGCGAGCTCCGGCAGCAGCGTCCGCGCGCGGTCGATGTCTGCGACGAAGTCGATCTCGGTCCAGGGCAATCCGGTGATGTCCTCGAAGCCGAACGCCGCGTCTCGCGCATCGGCGCGGATCAGCGCGCCCAGCGGCTCCTCGTATTCGGCCGCGCGCGCGCCGGCCTCGATGGTCGCGCGCGTGCTCGCGGCGAGCTGGGCTGCGACGGAAGCGGACAGGCGGAAGAAACCCACGGACTCGCCGTGCCAGTCGCCGGCGACTTCCGGCAGCTTGGCGAAATCGACGATGCGGGCGTCGCCGGCGACGCAGATCTTGACCGGCTCGTCGCCCGGCTCGATGTCGCGGTCGAGCAGCAGGACGCAGGCATGCGGACTGCGCAGCAAGGATTGCAGCAGCCGGTGGTCGTAGAGCACGTCGCCGTCCATCAGCAGGACCGGCGCGCCGCGCTGCAGGATGTCGGCGGCGCAGTCCAGCGACACCACGCTGCCCTGCTCCCAGTCCGGGTTGTCGATCAGCCGCACCGATTGCAGCCGGCCGATCCGCGCCAGCTCGGCCTCGATTGCCTCGCCCCGGTAGCCGACCACCAGGCTGACCGGCCCGATCTCGAAGCGCTCGAGCATCTCGAGGTGGCGCTGCAGCAACGTCTTGCCGGCAAATTCCAGCAGGATCTTGGGCTTGCCGTCGAAATCCGGACCGAGGCGGCGGCCGCGCCCGGCGGCCAGGATCACGGCGAACGGTCGCATGGTCGAGTCGTCTGGCGTCATTTTGCTGTAGCCGCGATGAAGGGTTTGGTGCAGTTCTGCTTCATTCCCATGACACGGACCCGGAGTTTCGACAACTTGACACCAGTCTCTGCACGAACCCACGGCCTCGTCGCAGCGCCGGGCGGCCAGGTCGCGCGGGGACCGGCCAGCCGGTTCCGTCGCCTTCGCGCCCTGATCGAGCGCCCGGAGCTGGCCTTCCTGATGGAGGCGCATAGCGGGCTGTCGGCGAAACTCGTCGAGGAGGCCGGTTTCGCCGGGATCTGGGGGTCGGGCCTGGCGATGTCGGCGAGCCTCGGCCTGCGCGACAACAACGAGGCCTCCTGGACCCAGGTGCTGGAACAGGCCGAGTACATGGCCGACGCCACCAGCCTGCCGATCCTGCTCGACGGCGATACCGGCTACGGCAACTTCAACAATGTCCGCCGCCTGGTCCGCAAGCTGTGCGAGCGCGGCGTCGCCGGCGTCTGCATCGAGGACAAGCTGTTCCCGAAGACCAACTCCTTCATCGGCGAGGCGCAGCCGCTGGCCGACCTCGAGGAGTTCTGCGGCCGTATCCGCGCTGGCAAGGACGCGCAGCTCGACGATGATTTCGTGCTCGTCGCGCGTGTCGAGGCCCTGATCTCCGGCCACTCGATGGACGAGGCGCTGCGACGGGCCGAGGCCTATCACGCCGCCGGGGCGGATGCGATCCTGATCCACTCGAAGAAGCGCCATGCCGGCGAGATCCTCGGCTTCATGGAGCGCTGGGGCGATCGCGGGCCGGTGGTGATCGTGCCGACGATGTATTTCGCCACGCCCACGGAGATGTTCCGCCGGGCCGGCGTGTCCACCGTGATCTGGGCCAACCACATGGTCCGCGCCGCGGTCACCGCCATGCGCGAGACCGCCGCGCGCATCCAGCGCGAGCAGAGCCTGGCCGGGATCGAGACCGAGATCAGCTCGGTCAAGGAGATCTTCGCGCTGACCGACAATGACGAGCTCGAGGCGGCCGGCCAGCGCTACCTGCCGGCCGCCTCGATCCCGACCTTCCCCGAGGCGATGCAACGGGCACCGGCACGCGGCATCGTGCTCGCCGCATCGCACGGCGAGGCGCTCGGCGCCTACACCGCCGACAAGCCGAAATGCATGGTCGACCTGCGTGGCCGGCCGCTGCTCGGCCACCTGCTGGAGACGCTGCGCCGCGGCGGGGTGCGCGAGCTCTCGGTCGTGCGCGGCTACTGCAAGCAGGCGATCACCGAGGCGCAGATCGGCGTCGCGGACATCGCCCTGCTCGACAATGACGAGCACGCCCGCACCGGCGAGGTCGCCTCGCTGCTCTGCGCTGCCGAGGCGCTCGACGGCGAGACCGTCATCGTCTACGGCGACGTGCTGTTCCGCCGCTACATCCTCGACGCGCTGCTGGCGGTGCCGGCCGACATCGTCATCGCGGTCGATGCGCTCAGCCAGCGCGCGCCCGGCGGCGGCAGCCGGCACGTGCCCAACCCGCGCGACCTCGTGCTCGCCGACAAGCCGTTCTCGGCCAGCTACCTGGACGAGGAGCCGGCCCGGCTGCTGGCGATCGGCGACGTGCCCCGGCATGGCGAGGTCGGCGAGTGGATCGGCCTGCTGCGCCTGAGCGACCGCGGTGCGGCGCTGGTGCGCGAGGAGCTCGCGGCGATGCAGGCGGACGGCACGGCGCCCACGGCCGACCTGCCGGCGCTGCTGTCGCGGCTCGCCGCCTGCCATCCGGTGGCGGTGCACTACATCGCCGGGCACTGGCTCGACGTCGACACCATCACCGATCTTGCCGACGCCCGGAATTTCTCCTGATACCAGAGCCTTGCACGTGACCCTTCAAAGGCCAGGGCTCTGCCCTGGACCCGCTCAAGGCGAAGCCTTGAGAATCCATTTGCTTTCAACGAGCCTTCCAAAGGCGAGCCTTTGGCGGGATCGAGCCGCGACGCGGATCGATGGGCAGAGCCCCAACCGCAACCCTCGATACGTCAATATCTATGTGCGGCGGTATGAGCCATGATCGAGGCGCAATCCTTCATCGAGGCGGCGTGCGCGCGCGGCCTCAGCTTCTGGTCCGGCGTGCCCTGCTCGTTCCTGACGCCGCTGATCAACCGCGTCGCCAGCGCCGGCCAGGGGCTCGACTATGTCGGCGCGACCAGCGAGGGCGAGGCGGTGGCGATCGCTGCCGGCGCCTGGCTGGGCGGTCGCGGCGGCGTGGTGATTTGCCAGAACTCGGGACTGGGCAACGCGGTCAACCCGCTGACCTCGCTGAACTTCCCGTTCCGCATCCCGCTGCTGCTGATCGCCACCTGGCGCGGCCAGCCCGGCCTCGCCGACGAGCCGCAGCACGCGCTGATGGGACGCATCACGCAGGACCTGCTCGAGCTGTGCGCCGTGCCGAACCGGCCGTTCCCGCAGCAGGAGGCGGCGATCGCGCCCGCCCTGGACGCGGCGCTGGCCCGGTTCGAGCAGGACAGCCTGCCGTTCGGTCTGGTGATGCGGCAGGGCAGCGTCGCCGAGGCGGCGCTGTCGGAACCGCCGCGAGCGCCGCCGCCGCCCGGGACGCGCCACGATCTGCGCCGCGGCGGCGAGCGTCCGACCCGCGTCGCCCTGCTCGAGCGGATGCTGTCGGTGCTGCCGGAGCAGGCGGCGGTGATCGCCACCACCGGCAAGAGCGGCCGCGAGCTGTTCACGCTCTCCGATCGCCCTCAGCACCTCTACCAGGTCGGCTCGATGGGCGGCGCCTCTGGCATGGCGCTCGGCGTGGCGCTCAGCGTGCCGGGGCGCCGGGTGGTCGTGCTGGACGGCGACGGGGCGGCGCTGATGAAGCTCGGCAGCCTGGCCACGATCGGCGCACATCGGCCGGCCAACCTGCTGCACGTGGTGCTCGATAACGGCGTGCACGACAGCACTGGCGGCCAGGCCACGGTATCGGCGAGCGTCGATTTCGCTGCGGTAGCGCTGGCGTGCGGCTACCAGGCGGCCTGGTCGGTTGACGGCGTCAACGGCTTCGAGCAGGCGCTGTGCGCCGGGCTGGACACCAAGGGTCCGACGCTGGTGCACGCGCGGATTGCGCCTGGCTCGATGACGGCGCTCGGCCGTCCGACGGTGCCCCCGTATGAGGTAGCCCGCCGGTTCCGCGGTTTCCTGGCGCAAGCCTGATATCATCGCGTTCGAAGATCAAGGTTGCGGCTCCGCCCCATCGATCCGCGTCGCGGCTCGCTCGCCAAAGGCTCGCCCTCGGAAACCTCTTAGTGATGGATTCTCAAGGCTCAGCCTTGAGCGGGTCCAGGGCGGAGCCCTGGCCTCGCAGGCGATATCATGCCTTCTCTGCCTCCCGCCCCTGCGCGTCCAGGCTGGCGAAATCCTCGTCCGAGAGCCGGGTCGCCGCCGCGGCGACGTTGTCGGCGAGGTGATCCGGCTTGCCGGTGCCCGGGATCGGCAGCATCACCGGGGAGCGCTGCAGCACCCAGGCGAGCGCCACCTGGCCGGTCGACAGGTCGAGCTTGCCGGCGATCTCGCTCAGCACCGAGTCCGGCGCCGCCAGCGCGCCGGCCGCCAGCGGCGCCCACGGGATGAAGCCGATGCCGTGCGCCTCGCAGTACTCGAGCACGGCCTCGTTCTTGCGGTTGACCAGGTTGTACTGGCTCTGCACGGTCACCACGGGGAAGTGCTTCGATGCCGCCTCGATCTCCTCCACGGTGACCTCGCTCAGCCCGACATGGCGGATCAGGCCCTCCTGGCGCATCTCGGCAATGACGCCGAACTGCTCCTCGCGCGGCAGCTTGGGGTCGATCCGGTGCAGCTGCCACAGATCGATCCGCTCCAGCCGCAGCCGGCGCAGGCTCATCAGCACGCACTGGCGCAGATATTCCGGCCGGCCGACGGGGCGCCAGACGTTCGGCCCGTGCCGGGTCAGGCCGCCCTTGGTGGCGATGGTCAGGCCGACATAGGGGTGCAGCGTCTCGCGGATCAGGTCCTCGCTGACGAAGGGACCGTAGCTGTCGGCGGTGTCGATGAAATTGATGCCGAGCTCCGGGATCAGCCGCAGCGTGCTGCGGGCGGCGCCGGGATCGGCGGGTTCGTCCCAGATGCCTTTGCCGGTGACGCGCATGGCGCCGAAGCCGAGCCGGTTGATGGGGATGTCGCCGCCGATGCTGAACTGGCCGGCTGCGCGTGCGTCTTGAAGAGGCAGGACACGATCCTCCTTGTCTGCTTGATCATCCAAACAGCGGTCCGATCGCAGGGTTGCCGCGAACACGAGGTATCCGATGCTGATCTCGACCCGGCTGCACGGCGTGATCGACTACACGGGAGCCATGCTGCTCGGCATGCTGTCGACGCGGCGCGGGTTCGCCGCACCGGTGCGTCGCGCGCTCGGCGCCGCCAGCCTGCTGCATCTCGGCACCGCCACCCAGACCGACTACGAGGCCGGCCTGCAGGGCCGGATCAGCATGCGCCAGCACCTCGCACTGGATGCGCTGGTCGCTGCCGGGATGGCCGCCTCCGGCCTGCTGATGCGCCGGCAGCCCGGCGGCGCGCGGGCGCTGCTGGTGGCGTTCGGCCTGAGCGAGCTCGCCGCGATCGGCCTGAGCAGCACGGCGCCGTCCGGCGGTCCCGGACAGGGCGCCGGCCCGATCGACCGGCTGCTGCACGACCCGGCGATGCCGGACGACCAGGCCGGCTATCCGCCGCTCGATACGCCGAAGCCGGTGGCGCCGGACGTGTTCGTCGTCGACAGCCTGATGCCCGGCGTGATGGGCCGCATCCTGCCGTTGCGTATGACCGTGATCCGGCTGCCGGATGGCGACCTGCTGCTGCATTCGCCGACCCGGTTCAGCTTCGCGTTGAAGCAGGAGCTGGAGGCGCTCGGACCGATCCGACACCTGGTCGCGCCGAACGTGGCGCACTGGCTGTTCCTGCAGGAGTGGCAGCAGCACTGCCCGGAGGCGACGAGCTGGGCCACGCCGGGCCTGCGCGAGCGCGGCCAGGTGCGCCGCAGCTTCGTGCGGCTGGACCGCGACCTGACGGCGCCGCCGCCGGAATGGGGCGGCGCGATCGAGCTCGAGACGGTCGCGGGCGCTCTCGGCTTCCGCGAGATCGCCTTGTTCCACGTGCCGACGCGCACGCTGCTGCTCACCGATCTCGTGCTCAACCTCGAGGTCTGGAAGCTGCCGGTGCTGCTGCGGCCGCTGGCGCGACTGTTCGGGTCGGTGGCGCCGGCGGGCATGCCGCCGCCCTATCTGCGCGCGATCGTACGGTGGGGAGGGCCGGCTGCGCGCGAGGCGGCCCAGCGTCTGCTTGCATGGGCGCCGGAGCGGGTGACCTTCGCGCACGGGCGCTGGTTCGAGACCGAAGGCGAGGCGTCGCTGCGCCGCTCGCTGCGCTGGCTGATCCGGTAGGCTTCAGGCGCTGACCTTCGGCCGGCCGCGCCGCCGCGGTTCGGCGCTTTCCACCTTGCGGCCGAGCCCGATCTCCTTGGCGAGGTCGCTGCGACGTTCGGCGTAGGACGGTGCGACCATCGGGTAGTCGCGCGGCAGTCCCCAACGCTCGCGATACTGGTCCGGAGTCATGTTGTACGAGCTCTGCAGGTGGCGCTTGAGCATCTTGAGCTTCTTGCCGTCTTCCAGGCAGACGATGTAGTCCGGATAGACGCTCTTCTTGATCGGCACTGCCGGCACCGGCTTCTCGGGTGCCGCCACTTCGCTCAGGCCGCCCTTGAGGCCGTTCAGCGCCTTGTAGACCTCCTGGATCAGGTTGGGCAAAGCTGCCGCCTCGACCGTGTTGTTGGAAACATGGGCACTGACGATTTGGGCGGCGAGTTCCAAAGGCCCGACGGCATTGTCTGACATCAAGATATACCTGCGATCTGCTCTTGCGAATGTAGCGGAGCAACTTGGTTTTAACAATCGTGGCTTGCCGATGCCTGTCGCGACCGTATGTATGCTTCGGCTGTTGATCACTGGCTTGACATGGCTGCGCTGCAAGATCAAACGCGCCGGCAGGGGGAAGCGCCGCAATGCCGCGTCTCGACATCGCCGTGCGTGGCCTGTTCGCAACGCCGGTGGCGGCGGTAACGCTGCCCGACAATGCCGGGCGCAACCGCGAACTTGCCGAGATCATCCTGCGCCGACGCGAGCAGACCGCCTCGATCCAGGCGTCGAACGCCGGCGGCTGGCATTCCGACCGCGAGATCCTGCAATGGGGCGGCCCGCGAGTCGCCGAACTGCTCGATCTCGCTCGCCAGGTGGCCAGCCAGCTCACCGCCGACCGGCAGGGACGGCAGATCAGCCCGAAATGGACGGTGCAGGCCTGGGCCAACGTCAACGGTCCCGGCGACGGCAATATCAGCCACTATCATCCGGCCAGCTTCTGGTCGGGCACCTACTACGTCGATGACGGCGGCTGTGCCGAGGATCCCGAGCTCGGCGGCGAGTTCGAGATGCTCGACCCGCGTGGGCCCGGCCCCGGGATGTACGCGCCGGCGCTGAAGTTCGCCGGCGAGGACGGTGCCTCGGTCGGTGCCGGCGAGACCATCCGGCCACGGTCCGGGCTGCTGCTGCTGTTCCCCTCCTGGCTGTTCCACCAGGTGCGGCCGTATCGTGGCAGAGCGCAGCGGATCTCTATCGCGTTCAATCTCGGCCTGGCCGGTCGCGGCGGCGATTGAACGGTGGACCAGCCGAGCCCGGTCTCCCGGCGGCAGCGCGAGATCGCCTCGCTGATCCGGCAGAGCGGGCGCGTCGCCGTCGACGAGCTCGCCGCCCGCTTCGGCGTCACCGCGCAGACGATCCGCCGCGACCTCGCCGAGCTCAGCGACGCTCGCATCATCACCCGCACGCATGGCGGCGCGGTGGTCGCCTCCGGCGTCGAGAACCTGGCCTACGACGCGCGCAAGCTGGTCGCGCACGGCGCCAAGGCGCGCATCGGCGAGGCGGCGGCACGGCTGATCCCGGACCATTCCTCGCTGTTCATCAATCTCGGCACCACCACCGAGGAGGTCGGCCAGGCCCTCGCCGGCCATGACGGGCTGCTGGTGGTGACCAACAACATCAACGTCGCCAACGCGCTGTATCGCAACCGCTCGATCAGCGTGATCATCGCCGGCGGCACCATCCGAGCGAGCGACGGCGGCATCGTCGGCCGCATGGCGGCGGACGTGATCCGGCAGTTCAAGGTCGACATCGCCATCATCGGCACCTCGGCGATCGACGAGGACGGCACGCTGCTGGATTACGACCTGCGCGAGGTGCAGGTCTCTCGGGCGATCATCGAGAACGCGCATCGCGTCGTGCTGGTCACCGACAGCAGCAAGTTCAGCCGTCGGGCGCCGGTGCGGATCGGCCGGCTCGACGAGATCGACGTGCTGGTCACCGACCGGCTGCCGAGCCCGGCAATCGCCGAGATGTGCCAGTCCCTGAAGATCGAGGTGATCGAGACCGGATCGGGCGAGGAAGACTGATCCTTTGACGGACTCGACGCTTTGCCTTGGTTCCAGGGTAGAGCCGGTAAGCGCGAAGTGAAGCAAGCCAAGGGGCGTTGCCCCTTGAACCCCATCAAAGGCGAAGCCTTTGAAATCCATTTGTTTTCGGAAGATAACTGGGGAAAGCAGCGGAGCCTGCCGTCAGTCCTTCCGGGCGACGAAGGATGAAAAAGTAGGATTTCAAAGGCTTCGCCTTTGATCGGGGTCCAGGGGTGAAACCCCTGGCCT
>CAXUCM010000123.1:0-9334 GCA_964249315.1 uncultured Acetobacteraceae bacterium
CCCGGAAATAAAGCGGCGGTTCGCCCGGATGCGGCGGACGCACACGCAACAGCATCAGCCCGTGACCGGAACGAGAGATCGCTTCCCAGCGCTGCCCAGGCGACACCCTGAAGCAATGGCCGCGCGCACGTCCGGCGGCATCGCGCGCGGCCAGGGCGGTGCTGTCGATGCACCCGTAGGTCGCATGACGGACGCGATAGCCAGGTGCGGCCGCGGCGGCGCCCGGCCACAGCAGCAGCAGGCCGAGGAGCGGCAGATGGCGCATGAGTTCGCTCAGCTTTCACGGCATCGAAATCGTCTCAGGATTTAGCCCGCGATTTCTCCCGACGCTACCGCGCGCCGCCAGGACCCGATCAGGGTGGTCGTCGTGGGCAGCAGCGCGAGCCCGTCGACCTCGCCTAAATTGTTGACGCTGTTCGGAGAAACCAGGCGGAGCTGATCGTATTCCCGGTTCCCCCTTGCAAGCCAGGCCGCTCGCACCGCAACGAAGTCGAGACGCGTACGCAACAGGATTCCGACATCGACGATTCGGCTGTGCGGATGCTCGACCGCCGCCGTCGGCCGCAGCACGGTCACGTCGGCGGCGGCGAGGCCGAGCTCTTCCTCGCATTCCGCCAGCAGTTGCGCCGCGAGGTCGACGCCGTCCGCCTCGCCGGACGCGCGTCGCTCGACGCTGCCCGCGGGCGGCGATTGCCAGACCCCCGGCTGGTACACCGACGCCGTGTCGCGACGGCCCAGCACGATCCCGTCCGCGCAGGCGAGCAGCCCGTTCACCGCGAGCGATCGGATCCGCAAGCTCTCGAACAGGGCCGGCGCACGCACTTGCGCGAGCACCCGACGATACTCGGTCCAGTGCCCCTCGATGCGTCCCGCCTCGATATGGTCCGCGCTGAACACGGTGCCGTTGAACAGACGCGGCCGCGCAGCCAGTGCCTCCGCCCAGATCGCGGCGACCTGCGCCTCCACCGTCGGCGTGAGCGTCGGCATCGCGCGCACGATGCGCACCAGCAGCCCCGGATCGAGCCGGGTCACCTGCCAGCCGGGTGCTGCCTCGTGCACGCGAAGGCCGCTAGACCGGACTGTCCCAGTCCAGCGCCGGGCCGGCGGGCACGATGCCGTTCGGATTGATGGTCGGGTGGCTCTGGTAGTAGTGCCGCTTGATGTGCGCGAAATCGACCGTCGGCCGGATCGCCGGATGCTGGTACAGCCGGCGCGTATAGGCCCACAGGGCCGGGTAGTCGGTGATCCGGCGCAGGTTGCACTTGAAGTGGCCGTGATAGACGCTGTCGAAGCGCACCAGCGTGGTGAACAGCCGGATGTCTGCCTCGGTGAGCCGGTCGCCGACGAGGAAGCGCCGGCTCGACAGCCGGTCCTCGAGCCAGTCGAGGGAGTCGAACAGCGCGCCGAACGCGGCCTCGTAGACCTCTTGCGTGGTGGCGAAGCCGGCCTTGTAGACGCCGTTATTGACGGTGTCGTAGATGCGCGCGTTCACCGCGTCGATCTCCTCGAGCAGCTCGGCCGGGCTGTACTCGCCGGGTGCGGCGCCGACGCCGTCGAAGGCGGCGCCGAACATGCGCAGGATCTCGGCGGATTCGTTGCTGACGATGGTGCGGCGCTCGAGATCGTACAGCACCGGCACGGTGACCCGGCCGGTATAGTCCGGGTTGGCGCGCACGTAGACCTGGTGCAGGAACGATGCGCCGGATGGATCGGCGATCACGCCCGGCCCGTCGGCGAAGCTCCAGCCCTGCTCGCCCATGTGCCAGTGCACGACCGACAGGCCGACCATCGCCTCCAGGCCCTTCAGCCGTCGCATGATCAGCGTGCGGTGCGCCCACGGGCAGGCCAGCGACACGTACAGGTGGTAGCGTCCGGCCTGCGCCGGGAAGCCCTCCGCCCCATCTGCGGTGACGTGGCCGCGAAAGCGGCTGCTCTCGCGCTCGAAGCGCCCCTGCCGGGTCTCGTACCAGCGATCCTGCCACTTGCCGTCGACGAGCAGTCCCATGCGGCTATTCCATCAGCTTGCGTGTCAGGTAGGTGAACTCCAGCGCCTGCTCCTCGGCCACCTCGCGCAGGTTGGCGCCCGCCGCGTGGCCGCCTTCGGTCTCCTCGTAATAGAGGAACGGCAGGCGGAGTTGCTGCATCCGCCAGGCGAAGCGGCGCGCATGCACCGGGCCGACGCGGTCGTCCTTGGTGGTGGTGAACAGGAACGGCTCGGGATAGGCGACGCCGGATCTGAGGTTCTGCAGCGGCGAGATCCGCGCCAGGAAGGCGCGCTGCACCGGATCGGCGACGGAGCCGTACTCGCCGACCCACGAGGCGCCGGCCGACATCGTCTCGAAATGCAGCATGTCGAGCAGCGGCACCTCGATCACCGCGGCGTGCCACAGCTCGGGATGCTGGGTGAACTCCACGCCCATCAGCAGGCCCCCGTTCGAGCCGCCGCGTATGCCGAGCCGGCGCGTCGAGGTGATGCGTCTGGCGATCAGGTCGCGGCCGACGGCGGCGAAATCGTCGAAGGCGCGCTGGCGGTGGGTCTTCAGGGCGGCCTCGTGCCATTTCGGCCCGAACTCGCCGCCGCCGCGGATGTTGGCCAGCGCGTAGACGCCGCCATGGTCCAGCCACAGCCTGCCGAGCACCGGCGTGTAGCGCGGCGTCATCGAGACCTGGAAGCCGCCATAGGCGTAGAGCTCGGTCGGATTGCTGCCGTCCGCCTTCATGTCGCGGCGATGCACGACGAAGTACGGGATCATCGTGCCGTCCTGCGAACGCGCCTCGAACTGCTCGACGCGATAGGGCGCGGCGTCGAACTGCGCCGGCAGCGCCTTGATCCGCGCCGCCTGCGCCGTGCTCGCATCGGCCAGCCACAACGTGCTCGGATCGAGGAAGCCGGTGACCCCGAAGAAGGCGAGGTCGTCATGGTGCGAGGTGGCCTCCACGCCGACCGAGACGTTCTCCGGCAGCGCCAGCCGCCTGGCGGTCCAGCCGGCCGCGGTCGGAGTGAACACCCAGCCCTGGCCGCGCACGTTGTCCTCGATCGCGGCGACCAGCGTGCTCCGGGTCGCGGCAACGCCGTCCAGCGTCTGTCGCGGTCCCGGCGCGAACACCGGCATCGGCGGTGCGTCGGGATCGGCCAGGCTGAGCGAGACCAGGCTGCCGGCACGCACGGGTGCGGCGTGCTTCGGTGTCCAGTCCTGGTCGATCTGCACCACCAGCCGGTCCGCGACGAGGCCCTCGATGGTCGAGCGCGGCGGCAGGTCGAGCCGCTTCAGCCCCGACGGCGTCAGCAGGTTGTGCTCGCTGCTGAAGAAGTCGATCGCGCGATCGATCACGCTGGCGCGGTGCCCGTCGCCATCGACCAGCGTCTCCGGCATGACGCTGACGTCGTGCGGCGTGCCGCGAAAGAGCTCGACGGCCGATTGCAGCGGCGCGCCGCGGGCGAGCCGCTTGACCACGAACGGGTATCCCGAGGCGGTCATCGTGGCCGCACCCCAGTCGCGTGCCACCAGCAGGGTGTTCTCGTCCTGCCAGTCGGTCTGCTGCTTGGAGTGCGGCAGCACGAAGCCGCCCGGCACGAAGCGCTGCGTGCGCAGGTCGAACTCGCGCTCGGTGTCGGCATCCTCGCCACCGTCGGACAGGCTGACCAGGCAGAGCCGATCCTCGGGCGCCTCGCAGTTCGCCCCTTTCCAGACCCAGTTGGCGTGCTCCGCCGCGGACAGCGCGTCGAGGTCGATCACGGTCTGCCAGTCCGGTGCGGCGGTGCGATACGAGGCGAGGCTGGTGCGACGCCAGATGCCGCGCACATGCGCCTGGTCCTGCCAGAAATTGTAGATCATCCCGCCGATCGGCACGGGCGTGGGGATGCGGTCATGGGTCTGCGCCAACGCCAGCGCCTCGGCGTAGAAGCCGGCGAAATGCGGGTCCCCGCGCAGCAGGTCGAGCGTGCGCCGGTTCTGTCCCTGCACCCAGTCCATCGCCGGCTTGCCGTCGATCTGGGAGAGCGCGGCCAGCGGCGGCGTCACCGCGTCCGCCCGGCCGGAGATCAGGGCCAGGACCAGCAGGGCGAGGCGGCCGGCGGCGGTCGGCATGCGCATGAGCGACGCTCCCAAACGGGGCGGCCGGATTGCCGAACCCTGACGAGCGGCTAAGCTAGCGCATCCCTGGACGACAGCGAAGAAGCCGGGGCGAAGGAGC
The DNA here is from genome assembly GCA_964249315.1 of uncultured Acetobacteraceae bacterium. Taxonomy (GTDB): domain Bacteria; phylum Pseudomonadota; class Alphaproteobacteria; order Acetobacterales; family Acetobacteraceae; genus Lichenicoccus. The sequence goes on from CAXUCM010000123.1 coordinate 4,195, forward strand.
GGACGGGATGCAGAGCGACTCCGTGACGCACGACCGCCGCGCCGTGCACGTCATCGCGGCCTGCTATCTCGGCTGGATGCTCGACGCCTTCGACTTCTTCATCATGGCCTTCGTGCTGAACCAGGTGGTGAAGACCTTCCACGTCGCGGTCAGCACCGGCGCGTACGCGATCACCCTGACGCTGGCCTGCCGCCTGATCGGTGCGCTGCTGTTCGGACGCCTTGCCGACCATTTCGGCCGCCGGCCCACGATGATGGTCAACGTGCTCTGCTATGCCGCGCTGGAGCTGCTGTCGGGGTTCGCGCCGAACATCACGATCTTCCTGATCGTGCGCGGCCTATACGGGATCGCGATGGGCGGGATCTGGGGCGTCGGCGCCTCGCTGGTGATGGAGAGCATCCCGGCGCGCTGGCGCGGCGCGGTCTCCGGCCTGCTGCAGACCGGCTATCCGACCGGCTACCTGCTGGCCTCTCTGCTGTTCCTCGCCGAGCCGTGGCTCACCTGGCGCGGCATGTTCTTCGTCGGCGCCGTGCCTGCCCTGCTGGTGCTGTATATAAGGCGCGCGGTGCCGGAGAGCCCGGACTGGGAAGCGCGCGACCGCACGGCCAAGCAGGCCTCGATCTTCACCGTGCTGCGGGCCAACCTCGCCCTGACCGCGTTCGCCGTCTGCCTGATGATGGGGTTCAACTTCTTCTCGCACGGCTCGCAGGACCTTTATCCGAGCCGGTTCCTCGACAGCCAGCAGCACCTCTCGCACGGCACCATCACGCTGATCATGGTCATCTTCAATGTCGGCGCGATCATCGGCGGCCTGGGTTCGGGCTTCCTGTCGCAGCGGATCGGCCGTCGCCGGGCGATCGGCCTGATGTCGGTGCTGGCCTTGCCGGTGATCCCGCTCTGGCTGTTCGCGCACGGGACGGCGTGGCTGGCGCTCGGCGGCTTCCTGATCCAGATCTGCGTGCAGGGTGCCTGGGGCGTGGTGCCGGCCTACCTGAACGAGATCTCGCCGCCGGCGATCCGGGCCACCTTCCCGGGCGCGGTGTACCAGTTCGGCAACCTGCTGGCCGCCGACAACGCCAACCTCCAGGTCTGGCTCGGGGCCAAGTTCGGCGGCATCGACAGGGCCATGGCCCTCGTCGTCGGGCTGGCCGCGCTGGTCATCACGCTGCTCGTGTCGGTCGGACGCGAAGCCCGCGACGCGCGCATGGGACTGGAGCGGTAGGCAAGCCCAAGGGGCTTCGCCCCTTGAACCCCACCAAAGGCTCGCCTTTGGAAACCTCCTGGTGACGGATTCTCAAGGCTGAGCCTTGAGCGGGTCCAGGGCAGAGCCCTGGCCTCGAAGGATCAGAGGCTCGCCCAGCCGATCCGATGCACCCATTCGATCGCCTCGCGGGGCAGGGCGACCGCGCCGACCGTGCCGAAGCCGTCGAGGCCGATGGCGTCGGCCAGCAGCCCGCTGACCACGCCGGCCAGCATCGTGCCGGCGACCCGGCGCAGCACCACCCGGTCGCCCATGCGGACCGGCTCTTCCGGCGAGGCAATCAGCAGCGCGCCCTCGCGCAGCACCGGCTCGAAGCCGGCATTATCCAGACGGATCGCGTAGCTGCCGGGTTCCGCCTGCATCGGCAGCGCGGTCTCCTCGCCGCTTTCGGCCGGGTCCTCGCCGCCGGCGAGCGAGGAGAACGCGACCTGCGGCAGCCGTCTGCCGCCGGAGCCGGCGCGATCCAGTCCACGTCCGGACGCACGCGGACCGGCGAGCGCGCGCGCGCCGCCGACCAGGGCGGTAAAGCTTTCCAGGCTGGCACCGGTGGCGCTCAGCACCCGACTCAGGCTTTCGGTGCTCGGCCAGCGCAGCCTGCCGTGCGGGGTGGCGCGCTTGGACCGGTTGAAGGCGGTCGGATCCAGCCCCGCCGCGCGTGCCAGCCCGGACGGGGACAAGCCCTTCTCCGCCGCCAGCGTGTCGAGGGCGCGCCAGACATCCTCGTGTTTCATCGCGGCACCCGCGTCAGCCGGCGGACAGGATCTCGGAGGCATGCCGGGTGCTGCCGGCCTCCGTGATCCCGTAGCGGCCATCGTCGCGCAGTGCCGCCAGTCCCATCTCGTCCAGTCGCTGCAGGCAGGGCAGGTCTTTCGGCTCCGGCGGCCGGCCGACGGTGCCGGCCAGGGTAAGCCGGTGCAGCGCGCTCCGACAGCATGTCTCCAGATAGGGTTGATCCCACATGCGCCGGAGGATCGCGACTGGCGCCCGCGATGGCAAGAGGGTCCTCGACCTTTCCGGTGGCTTGCGGCAGGAGAAGGCATGACCAGTCTCCTGCCGATGCCCGGCCTGATGCACGTGCTGAAGCGGCTCGATCCGGAACGCGCGCACAACCTCGCCATTGCCGGTCTGACGCTCGGCCTCGGCGGCAGCGCGCCCGCGGCGCCGGACCCGTCGCTTGCCGTCGAGGCGCTCGGTCTGCGCTTCGCCAACCCGATCGGCATGGCCGCCGGTTTCGACAAGGACGGCCGGGTCGTGCGGCCGCTGTCGCGGCTGGGGTTCGGCTTCGTCGAGGTCGGCACGGTGACGCCGCGACCGCAGCCGGGCAACCCGCGGCCGCGGATGTATCGGCTCGCGGAGGAAGGCGCGGTGATCAACCGGATGGGGTTCAACAACCAGGGCATCGACGCCCTGCTCGCCCGCATGGCGCGGCTGCGGCGGGTGGCGGGCGTGCCGATCGGCATCAATCTCGGCATCAACAAGCAGGGTGCGCTGCCGAGCCGGGACTATCCGGCGCTCGCCCATGCGGCCGGTGCGGTCGCCGACTACCTGGTGATCAACCTGTCCTCGCCCAACACGCCTGGGCTGCGCGACCTGCAGGCGGCCGGCGGCCTCGCCGCCCTGCTCGGCGCGATCGCGGCGGCGAACGCGCATCGCCGTCCGGTGCTGGTCAAGCTGGCGCCCGACCTGGCCGCGGAAAGCCTCCCCGGCATTGTCGAGGCGGTCGTGCAGGGGGGGGCCGCCGGGCTGATCGTCGCCAACACCACCGTGTCGAGGCCGGAATGGCTTCGTTCGGCGCATGCCGCCGAGACGGGCGGCCTGTCCGGCCGGCCGCTGCGCGTGCGCAGCACCGCCATGCTCGCCGCCGTCGCCCGGCTGGCGCGCGGCCGGCTGGTGCTGGTCGGCAGCGGCGGCATCGAGCAGGCGAGCGACGTGCTGGACAAGGTCCGCGCCGGCGCCGACCTGGTGCAGATCTATACCGGCTTCGTGCTGCACGGACCGGCGCTGCTGCCGCGGCTGCTTGCCGAGCTCGCCGCCCTGCTGCGCGAGCAGGGGCTGTCCCGCCTGTCCGATGCCAAGGGGACCGCCCTGTGATGCGCCACCTCGGCGGCCTGGCGGCACTGGCGGGCAGCCATGACGGCTTCATCGTCGATCTGTGGGGCGTCGTGCATGACGGCGTCGCACCCTATGACGGGGCGGTCGACTGCCTGCGCTGGCTGCGCGCCGCCGGCAAGCGGGTGGTGCTGCTGTCGAACGCGCCGCGCCGCGCGGATCCGGTTCGCGCGGGGCTGCGCGGGATGGGCGTGGAGGACGCGCTCTACGACGACCTCCTGACCAGCGGCGAGGCGACGCGCACGGCGCTGCTGGAGCGGCGCGATCCCTGGTTCGCAGCCCTCGGACGCACGGTGCTGCATCTGGGGCCGGAACAGGACCGCAACGTGCTCGACGGGCTCGACCTGCAACGGGTGAGCGTCCCGGAGGAGGCCGCCTTCATCCTCAATACCGGGCCGAACGAGGAGGGCGACGAGACCGCCCTGGCGCCGTACCTGCCGCTGCTGCGGCGCGGTGCCGCGCTGAAGCTGCCGATGCTCTGCGCCAACCCGGATCTGGAGATCGTCCGCGGCGGCGTGCGCATCCTCTGCGCCGGGATGCTGGCCCGCTTCTACGAGCAGTATGGCGGCACGGTGCGCGCGATCGGCAAGCCGCATGCCGAAGTCTACGAGGCCGTGCTGGCGATGCTGGCGATGCCGCAGGCACGCGTCCTCGCGGTCGGCGACGCGCTGGCGACGGACATCGCCGGGGCCGCAGCGGCCGGGATCGCCTCCTGCTGGGTGCTTGGCGGCATCCATGCCGAGATGATCGGCGACGATCACGCGCTCGCCGAGGCACAGGCTGCGGGCGCCGGTCTGGCCCCGCTCGCCACGGTGCCGTCGTTCCGCTGGTGAAGTCTGGAAGTTCAGCCTCGTCTTGGCGTCAAGCGTGCCCTGCAACGCTGGAAAGCCGGATCGGGTCGATGTTCAGCGAGGCGAGCGCGCGACGCCATTTGCTGTCATGGTCGGCGCCGAACACGATGCCGTCGCTGGCGGGTGCCGCGAGCCAGGCGTTCTGGTGGATCTCCTCCTCGAGCTGACCAGGCGCCCAGGTGGCGTGTCCGAGTGCGAGCAGGGCGTGGCGCGGACCGGCGCCGTCGGCGATCACCTTGAGGACGTCCAGGCTCGCGGTCAGGACGATGGCATCGTCGACCGCGAGACTGCCGTCGCCGGTCCAGTCGGCGCTGTGCAGCACGAAGCCGCGCGAATTCTCCACCGGGCCGCCGGCGCACAGCATGATCCGTCGTCGCGGCGGCGCCGGCGTCACGCCGAGCTGCTCGAGCAGCTCGTCGAAGCCGGGCTGCCCCAGCCGCCGGTTGATCACCAGCCCCATGGCGCCGTCCTCCATCGAGTGCGCGCAAAGGAAGATGACCGTCTGCGCGAACGGCGAGGAGACCAGGGCCGGCATGGCGATCAGCAGCCGGCCGGTCAGGCTTGAGTCGAGATCAGGCTGGAACGAAAACATGCCTCAGATGTGGCAGAAGACCCTTCGGGCGCAAGCGTGTCTTGCAGAGGCGTGCGGATTCTCGTGCGTCCTCAGCTTTCGGCACGATGCCTTGCCGCCCGTCGGATGGCCGTGCATCGTCAAGGCACCGGTTGAGCGGAGACACGCACGATGAGTCTGACGATCCTGGTGACCGGAGCCAGCGCCGGGTTCGGCCGGGCGATCGCGCAGCGCGGCGTGCGCGACGGTCATCGCGTCATCGCCACCGCGCGGCGGCGCGACCGGCTCGAGGCGCTCGGCGGCGACCTGGGGCCGGCGCTGCTGCCGTTCGCGCTCGCCATGAACGAT